>NZ_JBEXHZ010000029.1:0-85440 GCF_040608315.1 Streptomyces sp. NPDC005195 | reverse complement strand
CGACCGGGGTTGGCCTTCGCTTCGGCCTTGCGAGCCGCCTGGGCCTCACGGGCCTCGGCCATCGCCTCGGTCTTCTTCTTGTGCGGACCGAGAACCATGATCATGTTTCGGCCGTCCTGCTTCGGGTTCGACTCGATGAACCCGAGGTCCTCGACGTCCGAAGCCAGACGCTGCAGCAGTCGGTAGCCGAGCTCCGGCCTGGACTGCTCGCGACCGCGGAACATGATCGTGATCTTGACCTTGTCGCCCTGCTTGAGGAACCGGACGACGTGACCCTTTTTGGTGTCGTAGTCGTGCGGGTCGATCTTCGGCCGGAGCTTCATTTCCTTGATGACCGTGTGCGCCTGGTTCTTGCGCGCCTCACGGGCCTTCATGGCCGACTCGTACTTGAACTTCCCGTAGTCCATGAGCTTGCAGACCGGCGGGCGTGCGCTCGCCGCCACCTCGACCAGGTCGAGGTCGTACTCCTGCGCAAGCTCCAGGGCCTTGGCAAGCGGAACAATCCCGACCTGCTCGCCGCTGGGACCGACAAGTCGCACTTCGGGAACGCGAATCCGGTCGTTGATGCGGGGCTCGGTGCTGATGGATCCTCCTCGGTAGCACCACACGGCGGTCTGGCGGACAGCCGTGTATGTCTCTGATGACAGTGGACCAACCACCGCGGCACATGAAAAATGCCCCGACGGGACACAGGCGGGGCTCCATGAATTACCGGAGCACCGCCGCGGTCAACCGCGGGGCGCACTTTCGGACGACTCCACCGTCCGTACGGAACGGTGGTGGCCGTCTGACCGGGTGACCTGCCGTCCCGGAGGACAGTCAGGTGGGAGATCGGAGCCTCCACTTGTGGGCCGAGCACATACATGCCCGGCCGGTCGTTACACAAGGTTAGCAGCTTGGGCCGATATCGGCTAACCGAGGCCAACTGGGGCCGGGAACCGCCCGGGACCTATCGTGTGGGGCATGAGTGACACCCCTCCCCAGAACCCCGACTTCGACAGCATGACCCGCGACATCGCCGAGGTCCCCGCGGTCGAGGTCCTCGTGACGGTCGCGGTCAACCTGATGAGCGCCGCCGCCGTGAAGCTCGGTCTGACCGAGGAGGGCGACAAGTACAAGGACCTCGACGAGGCCCGCAAGCTGATCCACGCGCTGGCCGGGCTGCTCGACGCGAGTGCCACCGAGATCAGCTCCTTCCACGCGTCCCCGCTGCGCGACGGCCTGAAGTCGCTCCAGCTGGCGTTCCGCGAAGGGTCCCTCGTCCCGGACGAGCCCGGCCAGGGCCCGGGCGAGAAGTACACGGGTCCCGTCTACGGCTAATCCCTAAGAACGTACGTACAAGGGCTCGCCCGGTGGCGTCGTCCCGGCCGGCAGCAGTGCCAGGTCGAGGCCGCGCACCAGGCGGGCCCTCAGTGTCTCGTCGGCGGCGAGCCGCCCCGCGAGCGCGCGGGCGGCCTCGCCCGGTGCCGCTGACGCGTCCAGGACGAGTGCGAGGGTGCCGTCCGCGTGGCCGGGGCCGAGGTGGGCGCGCACGACGGCGGGCTCGGCGGCCACCGCGGCGCGTACCGCCTCGACCACGGCGGGATCGGCGAGCGGGTCCGCCGTCGTGCGCCCCTCGGCGAGCGCCAGCAGCGCGGAACCGGTCAGCTCGTAGGTGACGGGGCCGGCCAGGTCGAGAACCAGCGTGTCGGCCTTCTCGTGCGCGGCCGCCTGCAGGGCCTGGTGCAGGGGGACCGCGACCGGGCGCGCCGCGGGGTCCCAGCGCGCCAGCGTCTCGGTGGACGTGAAGGCGGGCAGGGCCGTACGGCCTCCGGCCCTCAGGGTCGGCACCGCCATGTCGCTGGTCTTCTCGTGACGCAGTCCGTTCCCGTCCTCCTCCACCTCGCCGAGGACGGCCACGACGGGCACCAGCAGCCGGGCGCCCTCGAGCGCCTCCAGGACGGGCCCCACGGCGGTGCGGTCCTCGGCCCAGGCCGCGAGCGCCGCACTCAGCCGGGGATCGGCGGAGCCGTCGTCGTCGGGGAAGCCGGAGTCGGGAATGTTCTTGTTCGCCACGGTCCCCGACCCTATCGGGGGGATGCCGCCGCGCTGATGCGGCCCCGGAAACCCGGTGGTGACGGCTCTCACCCGATTCTCAGGTCTCGCTGACACGGCTCTCACGCACGCCCAACGCCGGGCACAGCCGGGGCCCCGAGCATCGCGGGATGGCCCCTCACCGAGCTCGTCGGCGGCGCACCCGCCCCTCCGGACACAGGACCCTCCTCTGCGCGGCGGTCGCCTCCGCCGTGCTCGTGGGCGGTACGGCGGCCGGAACCGTGTACGTGAAGGCACAGGCGCACGACCGGGGTGGCCTCGTATCCTCCTCCTCGGCGGCGTCCGGCGCGTCGCCGGCGGCATCGGAACCGACGAGCGGGGAGACATCGGTGGAACCCGTCACGGAGCCCTCGGTGGACCGCGCCGCGCTGCTCGCCGAGGGGATGCGGGCCGTGACCGTGGCGCCCGGCGTCAAGGTGTCGGTCGCGGTGCTCGACCTGGACTCCGGTGAGAGCGCCGCGTACGGCGGTGGAAGCTTCGACACCGCGAGCATCGTCAAGGTCGACATCCTGGCGACGCTGTTGCTCCAGGCGCAGGACGCGGACCGGCGTCTGACGGCCCAGGAGAAGACGTACGCCACCGCGATGATCACGAACAGTGACAACGCGTCCGCGTCCGCCCTGTGGGACGCCATCGGGCGGGCGGACGGTCTCGACGCGGCGAACGACCGCTTCGGCCTGCACGGCACCGAGGGCGGGGACGGCGCGCTGTGGGGGCTGACCCAGACCACGGCCGCCGATCAACTGGCCCTTCTCCAGCAGGTGTTCGGGGACGACTCACAGCTCGCCGAGGCCTCGCGGACGTATCTCCAGGGCCTCATGGGCGAGATCGCCGCCGACCAGCGGTGGGGGGTCTCGGCGGCGGCCGACGGCTCCGGGTGGGCCCTGAAGAACGGGTGGCTGCCGCGCAGTACGACCGGGTTGTGGGACGTCAACAGCGTCGGGCGGATCACCGCCGGCGGCCACGACTATCTGGTGGCGGCCCTGTCCGACGGCAACTCGACCGAGGCGCGGGGGATCTCGCTGGTGGAGGCCGCGGCGCGGGCGGCGGTCTCCGCGTTCTCCGCCACCTGAGTCCGCGGAGCGGCGCTTCGGCAGCCGCTTGAGCAGCATGTTCACCTTCAGCTGCGCGCCTGCTCTCCCCGAAGGAGCGCCTCAGCCCCGGCCCCTGGAGCGGCGTCTCAGCCCCTGGCGCGGCGCCTCGCTCCCGCGGCCCCTCCACAGCAGCACCGCCGCGGCCAGCAGGGCCACACCGGTTCCGCCCGCCGCCGGACCCACCCAGCCGGAGGCCCCGTGGTCCTCCCGGGGTGCGTCGGGGCCCGCGCCGAAGTACTTCCTGCCGTACGCCGCGGCGTGCAGGTCCTCCCCCTTGAGCCGCCCCGCCGCCTGGATGGCGGCCGCGGGGTCGATGAAACCGAAGCCGCGGGAGTCGTCACGGCCGCCGCTGGGAGCGTTGCGGGCGGTGTCCTCCAGGAGCTTCTTGATCTGCGCCGGGGAAAGGCCCGGGTGGGCGGCCTTGATGAGCGCGACCGCGCCGGAGACGAAGGCGGAGGCGGCACTGGTGCCCCAGCCCTCGTAGTACCGGTCGTCCGGGTCGGCGATGACGACGTCGACACCGGGAGCGCTGACGGTGGCGTACCAGCGGCGGGTGGAGAACGACGCGTGGGTGCCGTAGCGGTCGACGGCCGCGGCGGCGATCACACCCGGGTAGGCCGCCGGGTAGGAGATGTGGTCGCCCTTCTCCCCGCCGTTGCCCGCCGAGGCGACCACGACGGCGCCCTTCTTCAGGGCGTACTGGACGGCGGCGTCCTCGGCGGGCTCGGGGTGGGCGGACTTGGAGTCGTCGCCCAGGGAGAGGTTGATGACGTCGGCGCCGTGGTCGGCGGCCCAGCGGATGCCCTCGGCGAGGGCGTTGCCGCGGGTGCTGCGTGCTCTCGTACGGGAGGAGTCGCCGTCCTCGAGGATGACGCGGACGGGGAGGATCTTCGCCTCGGGGGCTATGCCTAGGACACCGTCGCCCCTGCCCGCGCCGTGTCCGTGGCCCGCGATGATGCCCGCCATGGCGGTGCCGTGCCGGGCCCACGCGCGCTGACCGCGGTGCGCTCCGAAGCCGACCATGTCCTTGCCGGGAAGGATGTTGCCGGCCAGGTCCGGGTGCTGGTCGTCGACGCCCGTGTCGAGGACCGCCACCGTGATGCCGCTGCCCTTCGTCGTGCGCCAGGCCTGCTGGGTGTGCATGGCGTCGAGGGCCCACTGCTGGGCCCGTATGCCGTCGGCGTACGCGGTGGTGGACGGGGACAGCGTGAGGGACGCGGCCAGCAGGACACCGAGGAGCGCGGCCCGGCGGGTGGGGGTGCGGGTCATGACGGCTTCTCCGAGGCCGAGCCGACGGTTCTGCGCAGGCTTCGCTCGACGCGGTCGGCGAGGCCCTGCGCGTCGTTGCCGAGACCGGCCTGGGCCGGGGCCGTCGTCACACCGGGCCTCACGGCGTCCGCGGCGGGCTGCGGGGCGGTGACGACACGTCCGTCGGCGAAGCCGGAGACGGCGTAGACGACGACGGGGGCGTCGGTGAGGACGGACACCGTCCAGGACGCGCGCTGGGCGTCGCCGAAGCCGGCGGCGACGGTGCCCTTGACGGCGTAGGGACGGGGCATCAGGTCGGTGCGCCGGTCGAGTCCCTGCTGCTGGAAGCGGGCCTTCAGGGAGGTCATGGCCGCCGCGTCCGTGTTGGTGAACAGCAGCCCCACGGTGGTGATCTGACTGTGTGTCACATCGGTGTAGGTGGCGCGCAGCAGCCGCAGGCAGCCGACCGGAGCCAGGACCTGGCGCAGGAGCGGGTCGAAGGCGTTCGCGCAGTCGCTGTCCGGGGCCACGGCGATACGGGTCCAGGTGCGGTCGGCGCCGCCGGGTCCGGCGCCCTGGCCGTCGACGGTGGGCGGGAAGAGCTGGTCCACGGGCACGCTGTGCCACAGGCCGGCCGCCGCCGCGAACGAGCTGAGCGCGCCGTCCGCGCCCGCGCTGTCCCCGGTGAGCCAACTCCCGGTCACCGCACCGCCGATGAGCCCGAGGCCCAGCACGAGGCAGGCCGCGGTCGCGACGAGCCGGGGACGGGTACGGGCGGCGCGGACGGGGACGGTACGCAAGCGTGTGGTGGCCTGGTCGAGGGGGTCATAGGTGTCGAAGGAGTCGAAGGAGGTGAAGCCGTTGTTGGTCTCGGGTTCCGCGAACGACACGTAGGGGCGTCCGGTGCCCGGCGCCGGGCTTGCGGGGGTGGGGGGTTCGGCGGTCGTACCCCCCGGGTTGGACCGCAGCCGTCCGGTCGTCTCCGTGATCCCGTCGTCGGGCACGCCGGACCGCCGGGCGGCGGGTGGCGCGTCGGGGAAACGGGCGGAGGCCGGGGGCGGGGGCGGGTTCGTGGGAGCGGTACGGCGGCCGGGGACGCGCGGGTGGGCGGGCTCGTGGTGCGGGGCCGGGGCGCGCGGCGGTTCGGGGGTGCGGGTGACGCTCGGCGCGGAAGCAGACGGGGACGCGGACGGTGCCCCCGCCGGGGAGGACTCGGTGGGCCCCGCGCCTCCTGTGGACCCGTCGGAGGCCAAGGGCCCTGAGGACCCCGCGGACTCGGGGGACAGGGAGGACCCCGAGGCCGAGGCCGAGGTCGCCCAGGAAGGTTGCGTCTCCTGGAAGGGCCGGAAGGGGCGTGACGGCGTACGGGATCCGCCGTCCGCGTGCGGGCCGGTGTCCTTGGAGGCGTCGGACGCCCGCGCGCGACGGACGTCGGGCGCCTCGTCGACGGCGGAGCCACCCGGTGCCTGTCCCCAGGAGTCCTCGCCGGGGCGCGGGACGGTCGTCGCCGCAGGCGGTTCCCCGGGGCTGGGCAGCGACCAGGGCTCACCGCCGACGGGTTCCACCGGACGGGGCCGCCAAGTGGCGCCCGTGGGAGGGTGATCGGGGCGGGGCGGCACAGCGGGCCCCGTCTCGGGAGACCGCTCGGGCCATGGCGGGGCCGCCGGACGCCGTGGCATCGTCTCCCCTCCGGTGGGAGAGGTCCCGGACCCGTGCGGGGCCACCGGACGGCCGGGCCCCGCGTCACCCCGCGCGTCGGCGGTCACGGAACGAGGGGGCGTCGCCGGCCGGGGCGGCGCCGTGTCCGCCCGCGCCGGGAACCGCTCGGTCCTGGACGGGGCGGCGTCCTGGCTCTCCGAGGGACGCTCGGCACGTCCCGGTCGCGCGGGCCGGAAGAACCCGGCGTCACCTTGCTCCGGCGACCACTGCGGACGGGAGGGCCCGGCGTCGCTCGCGGGGCTCTCGAGGCTCGCGGAGCTATCGGGGTCGTGCTCGGGACGGCGGTCCCGGGGCGTGCGTCGGAAGAATCCCGTGTCATCCGGCCCGGACGGCCGTTCCGTGCGGGAGGCCGGTGCGGTCGGCGGGCGGTGTGCCGCGGTGCCGTCGTCCGTGCGGGACCCCGCCTCTCGGTGAGGCGGGGTCCCTCCGTCTGTCGCCGTGCCCTCGGGAGATCCCGTCCCCTCGGGAGTCCGGTCCCCCTCGGCGGACCGGCCCGTGGCGGGCGGCTGTTCCGGGTGGGGTGGGACGGCCGGGCGCGGCGGGAGGGAGGCACGACGCGCTTCCGTGCTCATGCACCCCCCGTTTCCTCGTACCCGGGCAACCGATCCGGCCCGGAGTCCGCCGGGCCGTCCACCTGTACGTAAGGGACCACCCCGGCGACTCATCCGTCACGGGACACGCATACCCGCGCCGACGGACCGTCATCCCGGGCAGGCGCCGCCCGGACAAGGTCGTTCGCCCCTCGTTCGCGTCACTCTACGGGTTGACGTGGGCCTGAAGGGAACCAGTCCGAGACCCCGGGGCATCTGCCCGGAACGTCCCCCTACCCTGCGGTAATCGAGTCTGGCAGGCTTCGCTCATGACTGCCCGCGCCGCAGACCGGGCCCGCTACGACCGGGCCACCGCTCACCTCGACGCCCCCCTCGCGATCGTGGACCTGGAGGCCTTCGACGCGAACGCGGACGACCTCGTCCGCAGGGCGGGCGGAAAGCCGATCCGGGTCGCCAGCAAGTCCGTACGCTGCCGCGCCCTGCTCGAACGCGTCCTCGCCCGGGACGGCTTCGCGGGGATCATGTCCTTCACCCTCGCGGAGTCGATCTGGCTGGCCCGCTCCGGTTTCGACGACGTCCTGCTCGCCTACCCGTCGGTGGACACCGCGGGGTACGCGGAACTGACCGGCGACCCCAAGCTCGCCGCCGCCGTCACCGTCATGGTCGACGACCCCGCCCAGCTCCGGCTCATCGACGGGGCCCGCCGGGGCGGCACCGAAACCGTGCGGGTCTGCCTGGAGTTGGACACCTCGCTCAAGCTGCTCGGCGGCCGGGTCCGGGTCGGGGCGCTGCGCTCGCCGCTGCACTCGGCCGAGCAGGTCGCCGGGATGGCGGAGGCAGTCGTCGGCCGGCCCGGCTTCGAGCTGGTGGGGATCATGGCGTACGAGGGCCACATCGCGGGCGTCGGCGACGCCGTCGCGGGGCGGCCCTTCCGCTCGCGCGCCGTCAGGCTCATGCAGGCCACCGCCCGCAAGGAGCTCACGCGACGGCGCGCCGAGGTCGTCCGCGCGGTGCGGGCGGTGGCGCCCGGCCTGGAGTTCGTCAACGGCGGGGGCACCGGCAGTGTGCAGCAGACGGCCGCCGAGGACGCGGTGACCGAGGTCGCGGCGGGCTCCGGGCTCTACGTTCCTCGCCTGTTCGACAACTACACGTCCTTCAGCGGACGTCCGGCCGCGCTCTTCGCGCAGCCCGTCGTACGCCGTCCGGGCGTCGGGGTCGTCACGGTGCTGGGCGGCGGCTATCCGGCCTCGGGGGCGCCGGGCGCCGACCGGCTCCCGGTCCCCCACCTTCCGGAAGGGCTGCGCTACGACCCCCAGGAGGGGCCGGGCGAGGTGCAGACCCCGCTGCTCGGCTCCCCCGCGGACGACCTGCTCATCGGGGACAAGGTGTGGTTCCGGCACGCCAAGGCCGGGGAGCTGTGCGAGCGGTTCGACGCGCTGCACCTGGTGGAGGGCGACGAGGTGACGGCGACCGTCCCGACGTACCGCGGAGAGGGCCGGACCTTCCTCTGAGGCGCGCGGCGCGGGGCCGCTACCGGGAGGAGCCGATGCTGCTGCCCACTCCCCCGCCGGTGTCCGTGTCGCCCGTCGGCCGGATCCCCTCGGTGATGCGGTCCATGTCGGCGAGCGGCGGTCCCTCGGCGCCGGCGTCGAAGGCGAAGCGGACGATGACGGGAGACTCCGAGCCCACGCTGGAGGCGAACGCCAGCGACTCGACGTATCCGCCCGGTCCCACCCCGGTCCTGACCCGCCAGCGCACCAGGTATCCGGCGCGGCCCGCGACGGCGACGGAGCCCGCCTTCAGCAGCCGGTGGGACGTGACGCCCCGGTAGGGGCGGCCGCCGAGGACGTCGCGGTCGTAGGCGGTGTTCGCGGCGTCGTCGATGTCCTGCTCGGCGAGGGCCTTCGGGGAGCGTTCGGCGTTCGCCGTGACGGTGCGCGAGGCGACCCGGCCGTGGCGGCACAGGCCGGGGTCGCCGGGGCAGTCGTACGTTCCGGGGGTGGTCATCACGACGTCGTCCTCGGCGACGTCGACGGGTTGGACCCAGCCCTCGGGCAACGGCAGCGTGATGCCGTTGAGCTCGTCCACGGCGACGGACGGGGCGCCGGAGCGCGGCGCGGAGGGGCTCGGTGCTGAGGAGGAGGCGCCGGTCGGGGAGAGCGCCGCCGACGGTGTGGAGGGTGTGCCGGACGGTGTGGTGCGTGCCGCCGCGGCGCTTCCGCCGCCGCCGTCGTCGTTCCGGCCGAGGACGAGGACGCCCGTGACGATCGAGGCGACCAGGACGGCTCCGGCGATTCCGGCGGCGACGAGTGCCACGGCCCTGGCACGGCCGGAGCCGGGGCGGGGGGCCGCCGGTTCCGGTGGGCCGAGGGGCGGCGGGACGATCCCGGGCCGCCTCCGGTGATCGGTCCACGCGGTGCCGTCCCACCAGCGCTCGACGAGCGGGTACGACGGGTCGCGGTACCAGCCGGGCGGGGGTGTCATGCTCATCCCGGCACTCTAGGACGCGCCCCGAACGTCAGTACATGGTGCTCAGTGCACGGTGTCCTTCTGGTCGGGTACGACCGAACCGTCGCCCCTCAGGACGGGTTCCCTGCCGCCGTCGGTCGCGTTGTAGGCGCTCGTCGAGCACGGGTACGGCTCCGGCCTGCGCGGCAGCGGCTCGATGAACATGGGGTTGACCAGCCAGCGGCCGTCGGCGTCGTCGTAGGCCCGGCACATGAGTTCGCTCTTGTTGCGGTTGAGCACGAGATGCGCGCCGGTGGCGTCCCCGACGAAAGTGACGTCGGTGTCGGCGTCGCCGGCCGCGAGCGCGACGCGGTGGCGCGGGTCCTGCCGCTCCCAGGCCGCGGCGCCGTGGACACCGTAGATCTCCTGGTTGATCCAGCAGCGCTTGCCGTCGATGTAGGGGATGGCCTCGCCGCGGGTCGCCGGTACACCGCCGCAGCCCTGGTTCCAGGGAGTGATCCGCCCGTGCCGGTCGAGGACGGACCGGATGGCGATCGTGTGCCGCGCGTCGACACCGACGCCGCGCGACCAGACCTCGGTGACCGGTTCGGAGCCCGCCGAGACGATGTAGACGTCGAATCCGGCCCGTTGCAGGGTACGGATCAAGTCACGTTGCCGGGCGTAGTAGCGGACGTACGCCGGGAGGGTGTGCGTGCCCACCGTGCCGGTCGAACCGACGGGCGCGGCCAGGGCCTCGGTACGGGCACGGCGGGCGTAGGAGGTCAGCTCGGCGACGGTGTGTCCGGCGAGGAGCTGGGGCACCCAGGCGTACTGGGGGACGGTGCGCCGGCGGTTCCAGTCCCCGGCGAAGGCGGCGGCGCCGCCCATGGTCCGCCCGGTCTCGCGGATCTCCAGGATCTCGTCGGCGCAGCGGGGGCCGGCCGAGGTGGGGAGGGGAGCGCCCACGGGGGTGGCGGTGCCGCAGGCGGTGGTCAGTGCCCGGTCGGCCGCGTCGGTGAGCCACTCGCTGGTGTCCTTCCAGCGCGCCGGGCGCAGGATCCGGTCGTGCCGCAGGATCCAGGCGAGGGTGGCGTCGGTGACGTCGTTCTTGGTGACCGTGTTGTCCCAGTCGAACGCGGCGACGGGGGTGTTCCCGCTCCCGGAGCAGGTGCCCCGCGTGTCGATCAGACGTTGCAGGCGGGCGCGGTTGTCGCCGTACCAGCTTCCGGAGAGCCGCGGACAGCCGGGGCGGGGCCCGGCGGGGACGGGGGCCGCGGCCGCCGGGGTGGCGGCCGCGACCAGGGCCCATACGAGAGCGGCACGGACGGATCGGAATCGCATGGGTCGTGCATACACCGGCGCGGTCTACAGGGGCGTGACGTACGCGCCCGAGATCCCTCCGTCGACCAGGAAGTCGGAGGCGTTCACGAAGGAGGAGTCGTCGCTGGCGAGGAAGGCGACCGCCGCGGCGATCTCCTCGGCCTCGGCGAACCTGCCGACCGGGATGTGGACGAGACGGCGCGCGGCGCGCTCGGGGTCCGTGGCGAACAGCTCCCGCAGGAGCGGGGTGTTGACCGGTCCGGGGCACAGGGCGTTGACCCGGATGCCTTCGCGGGCGAACTGCACACCCAGCTCGCGGGACATGGCCAGTACGCCGCCCTTGGAGGCCGTGTACGAGATCTGGGAGGTCGCCGCGCCCATCCGGGCCACGAAGGACGCCGTGTTGATGATGGAGCCCCTGCCCTGGCGGCGCATGTAGGGGATCGCTGCCTTGCAGCACAGGTAGACGGAGGTGAGGTTGACCTCCTGGACGCGCTTCCAGGCCTCCAGGCCGGTGTCCAGGATGGAGTCGTCGTCGGGCGGCGAGATGCCCGCGTTGTTGAAGGCGATGTCGACCGAGCCGTAGGTGTCGTGCGCCGTCCTGAAGAGCGCCTCGACCTGCTCGGGGTCGGTGACGTCGACCTTGACGAAGATCCCGCCGACCTCGTCGGCGGCGGCCTTGCCGCGGACCTCGTCGACGTCGCCGCAGACGACGTGGGCGCCCTCGGAGGCGAGCCGGCGGGCGGTGGCGAGTCCGATGCCGCTGCCGGCGCCGGTGATGACGGCGGTGCGGCCGACCAGGCGGCGGCAGACGTTCCCTGCGGTGGCTTCGGTCGCTTCGGTACCTGTGGTGGCTTCGGTACCTGCGGTGGCTTCGGTCACTGTGCGGGGCCCTCCGTGCTGATGAAGACGTTCTTGGTTTCGGTGAAGGCGGTGAGCGCGTCCGGGCCGAGCTCGCGGCCGATCCCCGACTGCTTGAAGCCGCCGAAGGGGGTCCAGTAGCGGACGCTGGAGTGGGAGTTGACGGACAGGTTGCCGGCGCGGACGGCTCCGGAGACGCGCAGCGCCCGCCCGACGTCACGGGTCCAGATGGAGCCGGCGAGACCGTATGCGGTGGCGTTGGCGAGCCGGACCGCGTCCGCCTCGTCCTCGAAGGGCAGGACCACGGCGACCGGGCCGAAGACCTCCTCGACGGCCACCCGGGCGTGCGGTTCGACGTCGGTGAGGACCGTGGGCGGGAACCAGAAGCCGGGGCCCTCGGGGGCCTTGCCGCGGATCCCGGGAAGGCCGGCCGGGACGTACGACCGGACGCGCTCCAGCTGCGCCCGCGAGATCAGCGGGCCCATCTGCGTCGCCTCGTCGGACGGGTCGCCCACCACGACGGACTCGATCGCCGGGGCGAGGAGCCCGAGGAAGCGCTCGTACACGGAGCGCTGGACGAGGATGCGGGTGCGGGCGCAGCAGTCCTGGCCGGAGTTGTCGAGGAAGGACATGGGGGCGGCTGCCGCGGCGGCCTCGATGTCGGCGTCGGCGAAGACGATGTTGGGGCTCTTGCCGCCGAGCTCCAGGGTGACGCGTTTGAGGAGAGCCGCACCCTTCGCCAACACTTGTTTGCCCACGCTCGTGGACCCCGTGAAGACGATCTTCGCGACGCCGGGGTGCTCGACCAGCGCGTTGCCTGCGACGGGGCCCGCTCCGGGAAGCACCTGCAGAAGGTGCTCCGGAAGACCCGCTTCCAGGGCGAGTTCGGCCAGCCGCAGTGCGGTCAGGGGGGTCGTCTCGGCGGGCTTGAGAACGACCGCGTTGCCGGCCGCGAGCGCGGGGGCGGTGCCCCAGGCCGCGATCGGCATCGGGAAGTTCCAGGGAGCGATGACGCCCACGACACCGAGGGGTTCGAGGAGGGTGACGTCGAGGCCGCCCGGGACCGGGATCTGACGGCCGGTCAGCCGTTCCACTCCCCCGGCCGCGTAGTCGAGCAGATCGCGGACGTTGCCCGCCTCCCAGCGGGCGTTGCCGAGGGTGTGCCCGGCCTCGCGGACCTCCAGCCGGGCGAGTTCCTCACGGTGTTCGTCGACGACGACGGCGAACCGGCGCAGGAGCCGGGCCCTGTCACCGGGTGCCAGCGCGGCCCACCGGACCTGCGCCCGGCCCGCCCGCAGGACGGCGGCGTCCACGTCGGCCTTGGTGGCGGCCGGGACGGTGGCGACGACCTCCTCGGTGGCCGGGTCGAGCACGTGGAGCTCATGGACGACGTCGAGTTGCGACTCGTGCGACTCGTGCGACTCGTGCGACAAGAAGGACCTCACATACGTTCGAAGGAGCGGCGCAGCTCCCAGTCGGTCACCGCGGCGTCGAAGGCCTCCAGCTCGACGCGCGCCATGTTGCGGTAGTGCGCGACCACCTCGTCGCCGAAGGCGGCCCGCGCGATGGGGCTGTTCTCCCAGAGCTCGGCGGCCTCGCGCAGGGTGGTCGGCACGTGCTCGTACGCCGAGGTGTAGGCGTTCCCGGTGCACGGCTCGGGCAGTTCGAGCTTGTGCTCGATGCCGTACAGGCCGGCCGCGACGAGCCCGGCGACGGCCAGGTGCGGGTTGACGTCACCGCCGGGCAGCCGGTTCTCGAAGCGCATCGAGCGGCCGTGACCGACGACGCGCAGGGAGCATGTGCGGTTGTCGTACCCCCAGGCGACGGCGGTCGGCGCGAAGGAGCCGGGCTGGAAGCGCTTGTACGAGTTGATGTTGGGCGCGTAGAGGAGGGAGAAGTCCCTGAGCGCGGCGAGCTGTCCGGCGAGGAACCGGCGCATGGTCTCGGACATGCCGCCGGGGTCCTGGGCGGTGCCCGCCATCACGTTCGTCCCGTCGGCGTCCGCGAGCGAGAGGTGGATGTGGCAGGAGTTGCCCTCGCGCTCGTCGTACTTCGCCATGAAGGTGAGCGAGACGCCCTCCTGGGAGGCGATCTCCTTGGCGCCCGTCTTGTAGACGGCGTGCTGGTCGCAGGTGACGAGGGCCTCGTCGTACTTGAAGGCGATCTCGTGCTGGCCCGGGTTGCACTCGCCCTTGGCGGACTCGACGGTGAGGCCCGCGGCCTGCATCTCGTTGCGGATGCGGCGCAGCAGCGGCTCGATGCGCCCGGTCCCCAGCACCGAGTAGTCGATGTTGTACTGGTTCGCCGGGGTGAGGCCCCGGTAGCGCGCGTCCCAGGCCTGCTCGTAGGTGTCCTTGAAGACGATGAACTCGAGTTCGGTGCCGACCTGGGCGGTCAGGCCCCGTTCGGCGAGCCGGTCGAGCTGGCGGCGCAGGATCTGGCGTGGGGCCGCCACCACCGGCGAACCGTCGTTCCAGGCGAGGTCGGCGATGAGCAGGGCCGTGCCCGCGTTCCAGGGGACGCGCCGCAGGGTGCGGGGGTCGGGGTGCATGGCGAAGTCACCGTAGCCCCGCTCCCACGAGGACATGGCGTAGCCGTCGACGGTGTTCATCTCGGTGTCGACGGCGAGGAGGTAGTTGCAGCCCTCGGTGCCGTGTTCGAGGACCTCCTCCAGGAAGAAGCGCGCGGCGAACCGCTTGCCCTGGAGGCGTCCCTGCATGTCGGGGAAGGCCAGGACGACGGTGTCGATCTCGCCGCCCGCGACGAGGGCGCGCAGTTCCTCGACAGCGAGCGGGGGTGTGCGGTCTGCCACCGGAATAGCCTCCTTGGGTCAGCCGAGAGCCATAAGGTATTGCCGCGTACCATTGCTTGGGAAGGGGGCACGACCAGATGACGCAGGCGGGTCCTGACCGTGGTCCGGGAGGCGCGGGCGACGGGCTGGCGCCGGTGCTGCGCCCGGTGCGGGCGGGCAACGGTTTCGAGGAGGCACTGGAGCAGATCCTCCAAGTGGTCCGGCTCGGCCTGGTGCCGGGCGGCGAACGGCTGCCCTCCGAACGGGAGCTGGCGGAGCGGCTCGGGATCAGCCGGGTGACCCTGCGCGAGGTGCTGAAGGTGCTGCAGGACCAGGGTCTGGTCGAGTCGCGGCGCGGCCGGTACGGCGGCACCTTCGTCCGGCCGAAGGACACGGCACCCGGCCAGGACGAACTGCGCCGCCGGATCAGCGGGGTCGACATCGAGGACGTACTGCGCTTCCGGGAGGTGCTGGAGGTGGGGGCGGCCGGACTGTGCGCCGCGCACGGGCTCGACGACGACCGGGCCGGCCGGCTGCGCGAGGCGCTCGCCCGCACCCATGACGCGCCGCTCGCCGACTACCGCCGCCTGGACACGATGCTCCATCTCACCCTCGCGGAGCTGGCCGGCTCCCCGTCGCTGACGGCCCAGTACGCGGCCGTCCGCGCGTCCGTCAACGACCTGCTCGACTGCATCCCGCTCCTGGTACGCAACCTGGAGCATTCCCAGCGTCAGCACACCGCGCTGGTCGAGGCGGTGCTCGACGGGGACGCGGACGGAGCACGGGAGATGATGCGCGAGCACTGCGCGGGAACGGCCGCGCTGCTGCGGGGCTTCCTGGCGTGAGCGGCGGGTGGCGCGGTGCCGGTGTGATGCCGCCGCCCGGCCCTCGCGGGTGAGAGCATCCGCCAAAGGCATGTTTTTGATCCATTGAATTCGGACAGGGAGCGCAGAGTGGGCAGCAGACCGCTGATCGGCGTGAGCACGTATCTGGAGTCCGGGGCGCGCTGGGGCGTGTGGGAGCTGGAGGCCGTGCTGCTGCCGGCCGGCTATCCGCGGCTGGTCCAGCGGTCCGGGGGGCTCGCCGCGCTGCTGCCGCCGGACGAGCCCTCGGTGGCGGCCTCGGCGGTCGCCCGACTCGACGCGCTCGTGGTCGCGGGCGGCCCGGACGTCGACCCGGTCCACTACGACGCCGAGCGCTCCCCGCGCACGGGTCCGCCGACTCCCCGGCGCGACGCCTGGGAACTCGCCCTGATCCGGGCCGCGCTGGACGCCGGAACCCCGCTCCTGGGCATCTGCCGGGGCATGCAGCTCCTCAACGTCGCCCTCGGCGGCACACTCGTCCAGCACATCGAGGGCCACGTGAAGGACGTCGGGGTCTTCGGCCGGCACGACGTGACACCCGTGCCGGGCACGCTCTACGCGGAGATCGCGCCGGAGTCCTGCGCCGTGCCGACCTACCACCACCAGGCGGTGGAGCGTCTCGGCCAGGGCCTGACAGCGTCGGCGCACGCCGCGGACGGCACGGTCGAGGCGATCGAACTCCCCCGCCCCGACTGGGTGCTGGGCGTGCAGTGGCACCCGGAGATGGGCGAGGACCTCCGGGTCGTACGGGCGCTGGTACGAGCCGCGTCCTGAGCCGAGGCCGGACGGGCCCGGCCGCGCACCGCCTCCCTGAACCGGCGTCGTACGGGCGCTCCCGCGAACCGGCCTCCCCGAACCGACACCGCACGGGCGCTCCCGCGAACCGCCTCCCCCAACCGTCCGAGCTCGGCGGCACCCTCGTAACGCCACCGCCCGACGCGCTTCCGGCACCCCACCGGCACCCTGCCGGCGACCCGCGCGGCAGCCGGGGCTACACCCCGCGCGTCAGCGACAGCAGGTCGCGTGCCGGGCCCGTGGGGCGGTGGCCCGTGGGCCACACCGCCCGAAGGGCCCTGCGCAGCTCGACGCCGGAGAGCGGGACGCTCACCAGACGGTGGGTGGCGAGTTCCTCGCCGAGGGCCAGTTCGCTCAGGACGGCTGGGCCCGCGCCGCTCACCGCGGCGGCCTTGACCGCCGTCGTCGAGGACAGCTCGATCAGGGGCCGGGCCAGACCCCCCAGCGCCGCGTCGAGCACCTGGCGGGTGCCCGAGCCCTCCTCCCGCAGGATCAACGGGGTCGCCGCGAGCTCGGACCCCTCCAGCGGTGCCCGGCGCCGTGCCCACGGGTGTCCCGGCGACGTCACCACGATCAGCCGGTCGTGCGCGATGACCGTGGAGTCCAGCCCGGCGGGAACCGAGAGTCCCTCCACGAAACCCAGGTCGGCCTCGCCCGTGAGGAGGCGTTCGGCGACGGCGGTGGAATTGCCCGCGAGCAGGGACACCGCCGTGTCCGGACGCTGCCCGCGCAGCGCGATCAGCCAGCCCGGCAGCAGGTACTCGGCGATCGTCATGCTCGCCGCCACCCGCAGTCGCGAGTCGCGCCGGTCCCGCAGCGCCTGTGCCCCCGCGTCGAACACCTCGGCCGCCTCCACGACCCGCCGCGCCCAGTCCGTGACCAGCGCGCCGGCGTCCGTGAGACGGGAACCCCGGGGGGAGCGGTCGACGAGCGCCACGCCCAGCTGCCGTTCCATGGAACGGATCCGGCTGCTGGCCGCGGGCTGCGTGATCCCGAGCTCCCGCGCGGCCCGTCCGAGGCTCCCGAGCCGGGCCACCGCGAGCAGCAGCTCCAGCGCCCCGAGATCGGGTACCCGGTGCGCGATCCCGACCGCGGCCGGCCCACCGGCGCCCCGGCCCCTGACCGGTTCACCGGCCTGTGCCGCCCTGCCGTCCGTCGGTTCCTCCGCGCTCGCACCCATAAAGCCAGCTTATGCCCCCATAGACCGGTACTCCCTGGCGGGGAACCCGTACCGGCGGGACCGTGGAGCCATGGTCACCGCAGCCCATCCCGTCCTCCCGCTCACCGCCGCCGGAACCCGGCGCCCGCGCGCCGCCGCCGTCCGCCATCTCGGCCCGAACTGGTACGCCTCGGTCATGGGCACGGCGATCGTGGCCACCGCGGGGGCCGGACTCCCCGGCACCGTCCCGGGTCTGCGGACCTTCTGCCTCGTCGTCTGGGCGCTCTCGGCCGTCCTGCTCATCACCCTGCTCGGCGCCCGCGCCCTGCACTGGACGCACCATCGCGACCAGGCCCGCGCCCACCTCCTCGACCCGGCCATGGCCCCCTTCTACGGCTGCCTCGCGATGGCCCTGCTGGCGGTGGGCGGCGCCACGCTCGTCGTGGGCCGGGACTGGATCGGCGTCCCCGCCGCGGTCGCCGTGGACGCGGTGCTGTTCGCAGGAGGAACGGTGGCCGCCCTCGCGGCCGCCCTGGCCGTCCCCTACCTGATGATCGTGCACCACCGCATCCGCCCCGACCAGGCAACTCCCGTCTGGCTGCTCCCCCTCGTCGCGCCCATGGTCTCCGCCGCCGTCGGACCGCTGCTGGTCCCGCACCTCCCGCCGGGGCAGGCCCGCGAGGCCCTGCTCCTCGGCTGCTTCGCGCTTTTCGGGCTCAGTCTGCTGGCCACCTTCCTGATGCTGCCGGTGATCTTCGCCCGGCTCCTCACCGGGGGGCCGCTGCCGCTCGCCCTCACCCCCACGCTGTTCCTCGTCCTCGGTCCGCTCGGTCAGTCCACGACCGCCACCGGCAAGTTCGCCGACTTCGCGCCGGGGGTCGTACCGGCCCCGTACGACCAGGGCTTCGCCCTCCTGGCGGTGCTCTACGGGGTTCCCGTCATGGGCTTCGCGCTGCTGTGGCTCGGGCTGGCGGCCGCGATGGTGGCACGGGCCCGCCGCCGGGGCATGGGGTTCTCGATGACGTGGTGGGCGTTCACCTTCCCCGTGGGGACCTGCGTCACCGGCGCCGAGTCGCTGGCCCGGCACACCGGTCTCCTCGCTTTCGACGGAATCGCCGTCGCCCTGTACGCACTCCTGGTCGCCGCATGGGCCGTGGCCGCCGTCCACACCCTGCGGGGCGTGGTCAGCGGGGCGCTGCTCGCAACGCCTCGATGAAAGCAGCCTCTTGGGTCGCGTCTTCAGCGCGGGAAGCGGGATCGCATGACGTGGATCAAGCCCTCATTGCGCTCAGGGGCAGCGGCTGGTCCGTAGGAACGGTGGCTTGATCCAAGTGAAGGCGTGTTCACCAACCTCCTGCGACTGTGGGGTTGTGGCAGCCACGGCACCGGAAGCCGATGTCTGGTCTCGTCCCGGACAGTTCTTGGAAGGAGAGAGGGCCGGCCCAGTCGCTACAGGGCGTCGAACGGGGGAACGATGCGGACGATGATGATGAGTGGGGCGCGCGGGGCCACGAGGAAGCAGAACCAGCCGCCGGCCGCGTCCATACGACGTAGGCCGCCCGGTCTTGGGCCGTTGCCGGGATCACTGACGTCGATTCCCGTACTGGCGAGCTCGACGAGTTGGCCGACCAGGCTTCGACTTCCGCCACGACGTGGGCCGGGAGGCCGCCTGCCACGTGGTCGTGATCAGGGCCGTATTCCCAGCGCCAGTCCGGACTCACCCGGTCGAGAGACCGACGGCCGCGTGGGCTTCGTCGAGAAGTCGTCCGATCTCGGCGGCGGCGTGTCGTGCCTGTGGGGCGTCGCCCGCTTCGGCGGTGCTCTCCCAGCGGCGGAAATCCGCTGCCAGACTGGGCTGACGCTGGATGTGGACGTAGACGGCCCACTGGGTGACGAATCGCCGGAGAGGGGCAGCATCGGAGCCCTGCCGGGACTGGTCGGCCGCTTGGTCCAGCTCCCGGGTGAAGGCGGGGAGCGAGGCGGGCGCGATCTGACTGATGGCCTGCCGTAGCGTGGCGACCGTTGCAGGCGGCTGCGGGATGAGCGGTTGCTCAGCGGCTGGGGTGGTCACGGCTGCTCCCATGGACGCGATTCTGTCCCACGCCTCAGCCTGGTGGGCAGGAGCATTTTCGCTTCCGCCCGAACGAGTGAGGGAGAAGCGATTCAGCTGTCGCCCCGACCGGCCCCGGGGGCGCAAGTTTCCGTGAGGCTGGAGTCGCCTGTTCCCGTGAGGCCTGATGATCACGACAGGTGGACGATCGGCGTTGTGCTACATCCCTTTGGCATCTCCTGGCGCTGCTCGCAGCGCCCCGCCGAGTACCCCCGGCGCCCGCGCCAGCGACGGCCCGTACCAGGTCAGATGCCGTCCGTCGACCAGGGCACAGGGCACGTCCCCGAAGGCCTCGGGGCCGTCGTCGGGGGTGAAGCGGTACGGCTCGTCGGGCAGCACCACCAGTTCCGGGGCCGCCGCGCGGAGCTCGGCGAGAGGGATACGGGGATAGCGGTCCTCATGCCCCGCGTACACGTTGTCGACGCCCAGGCGCGCCAGGACGTCCCCGGCGAAGGTGTCGCGGCCGAGGACCATCCAGGGGCGCCGCCAGATCGGCACGATCGCGGCCGTCCGGTGCTCCGGGGCGGGCAGTCCGGCCCAGGCCGACTCCGCATCGTCGAGCCAGCGGGGCCGGGTCCGCGCCCCGCACGCCGTCAGCACCCGGTCGAGTTCCCGGAGCGCTCCCGGTACGTCCCTGACCTCCGTGACCAGCACCTCGATCCCCGCCGCGCGCAGGGCGTCCAGATCGGGGCCGCGGTTCTCCTCCTCGTTGGCCACCACCAGGTCGGGACCGATCCCCACGATCCGCTCGACCCGGGGACTCTTGGTGCCGCCGACCCGGACGACGTCGAGGTCCGGCGGATGGCTGCACCAGTCCGTCGCGCCGGCCAGGGCGCCGGGGACGGTGACCGCGACGGCCTCGGTGAGCGAGGGCACGAGCGACACGACCCGTGGTGCGCCGGTGCTCGTCGTCCCGGTCATGGGCGCGTCCCCCCTGCCGTGACCAGCGGGGGCGAGGTGACGGCAGCGATTTCGACGACGTGACGGGAGGTCCCGGACATGGCGCCAGTATCGCAGTGGCCCCCGGCCCGGATCCGCGCGGGCGGGTCAGCGCCTGCCGAAGCCGTGGTGCTCCTCCACCGCCTCGATGTGGTCGGCGACCTCGACGACGATCACCCGGGTGTCCGGCACGGTGGCCCGCCACCGATGGCGCACTCCGCCCGTGAGGTACAGCGTGTCGCCGCGCCCCAGACGGTGCGCGCGGCCCTCGGCCTCGACCTCGACGGCGCCGTCGGCGACGTACATCAACTTGTCGTTGCGGTGCTGGAGTTCGCGGCCCTCCTCGTGGTCACCGACGAACTCCGTGGCGTGCAACTGGTGGTGACCGCGCACCAGGGGGCGCGTGCGGGCTTCGGAAGCGCAGCCGGCACCGTCGTCGGCGCGCACGACATCGACACTGCACGCCGGGTCGGCCGCGGCGAGCAACTCGACGGCCGTGGTGCCCAGCGCGTCGGCGACCCTCTCCAGGGAGCTACGGCTCGGTCTGGCCCGCTCGTTCTCCACCTGACTGAGGAACGGGACCGACAGGCCGCTGCGCGCGGCCACGACCGCGAGGGTGAGCTCCAGTGCCCGGCGCCGCCGCCGGACGGCCGCGCCCACCCGAAGGGGTTGTTCTTTGTGGTCGCCCATCGCTCCGGCTCCCTCCCACGCGTCGTCGGTCCACCGCTTCGGTCCACGCCTCGGGCCCCTTGCCCCTGAAGAGTTGTTTGCACCCTACGCATGTTCGGCAAACCGTTTCATGCGGCCGTCATATCGCCGTCATGTCAGGGGAGGGCGAGGGTCACAATTCGCGCCAACAGCCGAGTTGCCCCGCCTCCCCCGGCACCGCGGCCGCCCTCCGGACGAAAGGGCTGACCAGGAGGGCCGGACGTCCTTCCCGAGGTGCCCCGGAGCAATGCCGACCCCACGTCGGCCTCATCTCCCCGCGGCGGCGTTCCGAGGACGGTACCGGTCATCTCCGCCACCACGCGCCCCCAGGACTCCAGGACGCGGTCCGGCCGCCGGCGGCGGACCACACCGGGATGCGAAGTCCCCACGCGTTACGTTGAGTTGGCGACCCGTGTCGCACCGTACACGGTCGTGGCCGGTCAGCTGGGCCGTGCCGTCGCGCGGGACGGTGAGGCGCGTCGTGTCCTCGGCACGGCGCGAGGGGGTGCGGGGCGCGTCGTGGGCGCGGGCCGCCTCCGGGCGGGCCGGGGTCCGGGCCGGGGCGGCCGTGGACGGCGACGTGGTTGTCCGGATCCGGTGCGTACGCGTCGACATACCCGTCCCGGCCGTCCAGCGGCGGCGACACCCTCGGCGGGGCGCGGCGGGCCGGGACGCGCGGACCCGTGGGGGTTGCGGCCGCCGCGCGGAATCGACCGTCACCGAGGGGCGGGCGGCAGGCGGCCGACGGAGCGAGGGGTGGGGGGGGCCGGGCCCCGGGGGCCCGCGGCGGCGGGGGGGGGGCCCCCCCCCCCCCGGCCGGGGCGGGCGGGGGGGCGCCCCCCCCCCCCCGCCCCCCCCCCCCGCCCCCGCCCCCGCCCCCGCCCGCCCCCCCGGCGCCGGTGCGTGCAGCGCCCCACACCCTGGGTCCCGCGACGGTGACGAGGGGTGACACGAGACCGAAGGCGACGCGGATCGAGGCAGCACGGCTCGACGGGAGGGCGCACCGTCAGCACCCGACAGCGTCCGTCCGGCTCCTCCGCCCCTTCCGCGCCATGCGGCACGGTCACGCAGCGCACACGCCCATCCCGGGCCGACGGGGCCGTCCCCGCTCCCCCGCCGCCGGGAAGCACTACCATCGGCCAGCATCGGCGGGCGGCCGCCCGACCCTCAGGCCAGGGAGCGAAACGTGCTGATCACCCACGACACCCGGTGCGCCCTCGACACCGTGGTGGATCTGGTGAACACCGCGCCGGAGGACGACACGGCGGACGGACTCGCGGATGTCCCGTCCCTCGCCGATTTCGTACGAAACCACGAAATCAGTGACGTCGGTGTGCTGTCGGAGCGGGATCTCGCGGCCGTACACGGGGTCCGCGGCCGGTTCGCCGGGGTCTTCGCCGCCGACGAGCCGCGGATCGCCGCCGGGCTCATCAACGAGCTGGTCGCCGCCGCGGGCACCACGCCCCGTCTCACCGACCACGACGGCTACGACTGGCACGTGCACTACTTCGCACCCGGCGCCTCGGTCGCCGACCACCTCGCGGCCGACTGCGGGATGGCGCTGGCGTTCTTCGTGGTCGCCGGGGAACAGGACCGGCTGCGCCGGTGCGAGGCACCGGACTGCCGGCGGGCCTTCGTGGATCTCTCGCGCAACCGCTCGCGCCGCTACTGCGACAGCCGGACGTGCGGAAACCGCCTCCACGTGGCCGCGTACCGGGCACGCCGCAAGGAAGCCGCGGGCTGAGGGGTCCGCCGGGGGTTCCGGTCACGAACGGAGCGCCGCGTGACGGACCCACGCCTGACGGACCGGCCTGTGACGGACTGATGCGGGACGGACTGGACGGCGGCGGGCTACGGAGCCCTCGGCGGGTGACGCCAGGGGCTCCGTGTACGGCTCAGAGCAGCAGCAGGTCGTGCAGCGAAGCCATGAGCAGGAGACAGCCGATCACCGCCAGGAAGATCATCAGCGGTGGCTGGGAAAGTGCGAAGAGACAACCCCGCCGCTCCTCGGACGGCGGGGCGGGGTCGCTCTGTGTTGTGTCCAGCATCTCGCGGCGATGATGACGCAGCCACCACCCGCTTCGCGATCAACACGCCCGGGATGACAGCGAGTTCGCCAATATCCTCAATATCCGCGATGAGCAGGAACGAACGTGATCGTTTCCGCGACCCGCGTGATCCGCCGTGTCGCTTCAGACCGCGCGCGGCGTCATATGCCGTGCTTCTTCAGGATGGCCTCGATGTCGCTGAAGTCGTCCCCGGCGCCGGAGGCCCGGGGACTCGTCGCGGGGCGCGCGGCCGGGCGGGAGCCCTGGCTCAGCGAGGGCGCCGAGGCGGTGGGGGCCACCGCCTCACGCCGGGCGGCCCTGGCGGCCGCCTTGCGTTCCTTGCGTGTTCCGCCGCCGCGACGCTCCACGGCCTGCACTGTCATGAACAGCAGCCAGGCCGCGGCGAGCACGGCGAATCCCGCCCACGCGGTCGGGCTGAACGCGGTGTCGGCCAGCCAGCCGACGACCCCGGTCATCACCAGTCCGACCGGCACCAGCGCGTAGGCGGCGATGCGGGCGGCGGCGAGGAAACGCTTGCGGTAGGCCGTGACCGCGGCGATGCCCAGGCCGGCGGCGGAGACGGCGGAACAGACGGTCTCGGCAATCATCCGGTCCTCCAGGGCAGGCCTCGACGGGGCGGGGGCGGTTCGTCCCTTCCATCCTGCACCGCCCCACGCCCGATATGCCATGCTCCGGGCATACCTCAGGGACATCTCCGGGTCGGGGTCCTCCCCAGGTCCCGGTCCGCAGGTCACCGGGCCGCGCGCCCTCGGTCCCGTGTGGGCCGGCGGACCCGGGACTGGGAGACTGGGGGCATGAACGACTCCTCCGCACGCACCACCGCCGTCCTGGACGTCTGGTGCGAACTCCAGTGCCCCGACTGCCGCGACGCCCTCGACGACCTGCGCGCGCTGCGCGCCCGCTACGGCGACCGGCTGGAGCTGCGGCTGCGGCACTTCCCGCTGGAGAAGCACCGGCACGCCTTCGCCGCCGCGCAGGCCGCCGAGGAGGCCGCGGAGCAGGGCCGGTCCTGGGAGTACGTCGAGGCGGTGCTCGGCCGTGTCGAGGAGCTGGACCGCGGGGGCGAGCCCTTCCTGATCGAGATCGCCCGTGAACTCGGCCTGGACGCCGAGGAGTTCGACACCGCCCTGATCGACGGGCGGCACATCCTGATCGTCGACGCCGACCAGGCCGAGGGCAAGGCCATCGGGGTGACCGGCACCCCGACGTACGTCATCGGCGGCGAACGGCTCGACGGCGGCAAGAGCCGGCAGGGCCTGCGCGAGCGCGTCGAGGAGATCGCCGACCGGCTGCTGGCCGAGAACGCGTAGCGCCTTCGGAGCGGGTGTGCCTCAGAGCAGGTTCTTGTAGAGGTGGTACGAGCTCGTCGTGTAGCCGAGCGACTCGTAGAGCTTCTCGGCCGGGGTGTTGCCCGCGAACACGTTCAGGCCGATGCGGTCCCGCCCGCCGGTGACCGCCTGGGCCTCGGCGAGCAGCATCAGGGTGCGCCCGTGACCGCGGCCCCGGTGCGCCGCGTCGGCCTCGACGTCGAGCACGTACGCCGTGTCGGGCCACAGCCCCACCCACAGGGTGCCGACCGGGGTTCCGTCCTGCTCCAGGACGCTGATCAGCGTGTTCTCGCTGGCCAGGCCGTCCGGCATGAACCTGGCGTGCCCCTGGTCGGTCTTGGAGTACGCCTCCGCCTCCGGCACGCCCCACTCGATCAGCGCGCGGGCGAAGGCCTCGCGCTCGGCGGCCAGCCAGGGCACGTACTCGGCCTCGGTCATGGGCCGCGCGACGCTCCCGGCGGGCAGTCCGGGCGGCGGCCCGTCCAGGCGCTTGGTCATGTTGCGGTTGCTGAGGACGTATCCGAGCGTCGTGGCGAGCCGGAGCGCGGCCTCCGCGTCCCCGGGCACCGAGGTCTCGACGCGTCGGCAGCCCCAGCCGCGCGCCACCTCCTCGGCCGCGAGCGCGGCCACCGTGCCCCGGCCCCGTCCGCGGTCCGGCTCGTCGATGCCCAGCTCCCCGATCACCCCCACGGTGGGCCCGTACTCGGGATGGGTGGAGAGCTGGACGCCGCCCACGGGGCGGCTGTTCACGCACACCTGGTAGTGGCGGGACAGCGCCCCGCCGGCTCCGCGCTGAAGCGACTCGGTCGGCCGCAGGGTAGTGGTCATCAGGGGTGTTCTACCCGCCCCGCGGTCCCTCGTCATCCCGATTTACGACCGCCGCCTGACCGTTCACCGCCGACGACGGACCGGGACCGGGGCTCCGGGCCGTGGCGCGGGTGGTCGGGCCCGGCCGTCCTACGGATCGAGGTCGTGTCCGGCCCGCTCGTCGAAGATCCGCATCGCCTTGGCCGTCACCGGTCCTGGCGCGCCCGGGAGTTCGCGCCCGTCGGCCCGGTGCACGCCCTGCACGTCCCGCAGGGTGGAGGTCAGGAAGATCTCGTCGGCGCGCTCCAGGACGTCCAGCGGCAGGTCGGACTCCCTGGCGCCGGTC
The DNA here is from genome assembly GCF_040608315.1 of Streptomyces sp. NPDC005195. Lineage (NCBI taxonomy): Bacteria > Bacillati > Actinomycetota > Actinomycetes > Kitasatosporales > Streptomycetaceae > Streptomyces > Streptomyces sp. NPDC005195. The sequence goes on along the minus strand of NZ_JBEXHZ010000029.1, from coordinate 60,190 downwards.
CACTCGACGGCGAGCGCGCGGGTGATGCCGGCGAGGCAGCCGGAGGCCACCGGCGGGGTGTGGATCTCGCCGTCGAGCACGACGAAGACGTTCGACCCCGTGCCCTCGCACAGCTGCCCGACCGTGTTGGCGAACAGCGCCTCGGACGCGCCCTGTTCGCGCGCGCGGGCCAGCGCGACCACGTTCTCGGCGTACGAGGTGGTCTTGAGGCCGGTGAGGGCGCCGCGCTCGTTACGGGTCCACGGCACGGTGATCACGGCGGTGGAGTCGGGGCGCCGCGCGGACTCGCCCAGGGCGACGACCAGGGTCGGACCCCGGTCGCCGCGGTCCGAGCCGAGCGGGCCGTGACCGCCGGTGTACGTGATGCGCAGGCGGCCGAGCGGCATCGGGGCGGCGTCCAGGACGGCCGCGCAGGCGCGGCGCACCTCGTCGCGATCGGGGTCGGGCAGCCCGAGGCCGCGCGCGGAGCGGGCCAGCCGGTCGAGGTGCCGGGTCAGCGCGAACGGCCGCCCCTCCACCGCCTTCACGGTCTCGAAGATGCCGTCGCCCACGGTCAGTCCGTGGTCGAAGACGGAGACACGGGCGGACTCGCTGTCCTGCAGCCCGCCGTCGAGCCAGATCTTCACGTCAGGATCCCTTCACTCACCTCGAATGCTCCCGACGCTACAGCGAGCAGTCGGGACGCCTTCAGCTCGGTCTCGCGCCATTCGCCCTCGGGGTCGGAGCCCCAGGTGATGCCCGCCCCGGTGCCGAACCGTAGGACGCCCTCCTCCCGGTCGGCCCAGAAGGTGCGGATGCCGACGGCGAGTTCCCCGGTGCCGCGGTCCGCGTCGACCCAGCCGATGCCCCCGCAGTAGGGGCCGCGTGGGGCGGTCTCCAGCGCGTCGATGATGTGCAGGGCACTGGCCTTGGGGGCGCCGGTGACCGAGCCGGGCGGGAAGGCGGCGGCGAGGAGTTCGGGCCAGCCGGCGTCCTCGCGCAGCTCGCCGCGGACGGTGGAGACGAGGTGGACGAGCCCGGGATGCTTCTCGACGGCGCACAGGTCGGGCACGGTCACGCTGCCGGTGGCACAGACCCGGCCGAGGTCGTTGCGGACCAGGTCGACGATCATCACGTTCTCGGCGTAGTCCTTCTCCAGCAGGTCGGCCTCGGTGCGACCGGTGCCCTTGATGGGGCCGGACTCGACCGTGCGGCCGGTGCGGCGCAGGAAGAGTTCGGGTGAGGCGGTGGCGATCTCGACGCCCCGCCGGGGCAGCCGGACGGTTCCGGCGTACGGGGCGGGGTTGCCGCGGGCCAGCAGTGCGGTCAGGGCGTCCAGGTCGGCGTCGGGGGCGAGCGGCGCGGACAGGACGCGGCAGAGGTTGGCCTGGTAGACCTCGCCGGCGGCTATGTGGTCGCGGATGCGGCGGACACCCCGCGTGTACGCGGCGCGGTCGAGCGACGACGTCCAGTCACCGGCGGCCGGACCGCGCCACAGCCCGGGCACGGGAGCGGGCACGGGTTCGCGCCGTACGTCGGCGAAACGGGCGCAGACCAGACGCCCCTCGAAGTCCGCCGAGACGGCCCAGAAGCCGGTGGAGTCCAGGGCCGCGGGGTCGTCGGTGACATCGAGGAGACCGGTCGCGACGAGGTCACCGAAGCGGGCGAGAGGAGGCAGGTCGAGCACGCAGTCGAGTCTAGGGCGGGTGACCTGCGGGTGCCCTGACCGTGTCCTCGGGTGGACAGACCGCAGCACGCTGCGCAAACGCGTTTTTGTACTGGCCCGGGAATCCGCTAGAGTTCAACACGTCGCCGGGACGCGTGAGCCGACCGGAAACGACAAGCGGACGTAGCTCAGTTGGTAGAGCGCAACCTTGCCAAGGTTGAGGTCGCCAGTTCGAACCTGGTCGTCCGCTCGCAGGACAGTGGGGGATCCACCCGAACCCCCGCACTCCTGGTGGAGTGGCCGAGAGGCGAGGCAACGGCCTGCAAAGCCGTCTACACGGGTTCAAATCCCGTCTCCACCTCCAAGGACGATTAGCTCAGCGGGAGAGCGCTTCCCTGACACGGAAGAGGTCACTGGTTCAATCCCAGTATCGTCCACTGGATCGCCCCGCACTGGTGTGCGAGATCCGAACCCGCGCGATTAGCTCAGCGGGAGAGCGCTTCCCTGACACGGAAGAGGTCACTGGTTCAATCCCAGTATCGCGCACGCAGTACGCCGCGGATCCTGTATTTTGAGGTCCGTCCCGCGCGATTAGCTCAGCGGGAGAGCGCTTCCCTGACACGGAAGAGGTCACTGGTTCAATCCCAGTATCGCGCACCAGCCAGAAGCCCCCGGCCGTCTCGTACGGTCGGGGGCTTCGTCGTGTGCGCCACGCCCGGCCGGGGACACCCCGGCCGGCACGTTCACGACGAGAAGAGCATGTGCCCGAAGCTCTTGTGACGGTGGTGGCCGCCGTGGCCGCCGCCGTAGTGACCGCCGCCGTGGCCACCGCCGTGCGGGGCGCCCCAGGCGGGCGCGGGAGCGGACGGGTACGCCTGCGGGGCGGCCGGGGGCGGCGGCGCGGGCTGCGACCACTGCGACTCCACGCGGGTCAGCGCCTCCAGCTCGCCGTAGTCGAGAAAGATCCCGCGGCAGCCGCTGCACTGCTCGATCTGGACACCGTTGCGGTTGTACGTGTGCATCGGCGCATGGCACTTCGGACACTGCATGCTCGGCTCAACTCCTCGCCGGTCGGTACTGCTTCCGCCAGGACAGACACTGCCCGGCATCGATCGGTTGCACCCTACGTCGTCGGACCAGGTCCCAACTGCGGCGGGACGGCTCCCATTCGGGCGCAGGCGTCGATCACGGCCTGCTGCACCTCGTCCAACGGGCGGTCCGCGGCGACGGACTTGGCGATCGCCAGAGCCGCGGTCTGCACCGTGAGGGCGCGGGCCGCCACGTCCAGGGCGGGCCAGGGGTCGCCGTCCGCGGGGACCGCCGGGCCTGCCGCGCCCCGGTAGGCGGTCAGGAAGCGGGTCCAGTCGTCGGGCGGGAGAAGGCCGCAGGCGTACCAGGCAGCCGGTCGGGCCAGATCCCAGGCCGGGACGCCCGCACCGAGGTCGTCCACGTCGATGAGGAGCCAGCGGCCGCCGGGCGCCGGGTGGCGGACGAGCTGGCCGAGGTGCAGGTCTCCGTGACACAGGATGTCCGGGCCGGGCATGGCCGCCTCGGCGCGGGCCCAGGCCGGGAGGCCCTCCCAGGCGCGCAGGACCGGAGCGGTGGCCGGGTGCGGACCCGCCGCCCTGAGCCGCGCGATCGCCCGGGCCGCCTTGACGGGGCCCCGCATGGGCGGCAGACCGGCCGGAGCGGGGGTGCGGTGGAGACGGGCGAGCAGGATCGCGGCCGCCTCCCAGGGGGCCTCCTCGGGGGCCTCGGGGTCGACGGGGGCCCCGTACGGCCAGAAGGTGACCGGCCGCCCGTGGAGGTCGGCGGGCTCCGGGCGGAGCGGGGCGAGGAGGATGCCGGCCAGGGCGGGGTGCGCGGCGACCGCGAGGCGGCGGGAGAGGCCGGCGGGATCCGTGGCGGACGCGTGGGCCTTGGCCACGGTGTCTCCGTGGCGTACGACGGTGCCGTCGGGCCGGTCGGCGAGGACACTGTCCCGGTGCGCGCAGGCGCCGGTCGTGGGGTGGGCCGCGCTCCGCGCCCCGGCGGTCAGGGCGGGCAGCACATCTGCGGTCACGGGTCCCCCTGGGTGCGTTCGGTACCGGGCGAGCGTACGCAGCGGGGCGCGCCGCGAGGAATCCCGCGTCCCTCGGTCCCCGGCCCCCTCGTCCGACCCCGGCGCCCGATGTCAGGTTCCCCGGGCCGCCAAGGCGGCCGACGGCGGGGCGGGAGCGGCACGGGTTCGGGGTCGCCGGAACACGGGAACACCGGATCACCGGACCCGTCGGGCCAAAAAACAATGCCCGCGCAGCTCCCCAGCTGCGCGGGCATCTTTTTGCCGTCCGCCGCACCCCCGTCCCCACGGGGTTTCATGGCCGGATGTCCCCGCCCGGACCGCTCATCCGGGCCTGGGGCGCCGCTCAGCGCCCCAGCATCACGCCCACGGACGACGCTTGTGTGACCACTGCCTCCCAGCCGCCGAAGACGACCACGAGCAGGGCCGCCAGAGGAAGGACCATCGCTGTCGCCACCAAGGGGTGGCGCTGACCCTGACGACGCGGGCGGAACGCGGCGCTGTATGCCCTGCGTCCCTGCGTGCGGATCGCCGTCCGCGGTGCCGTGTGGGCCATGGTCCCTCTCCTGACCGAGCATCTGTGTGGTTGGCAGCGGCGGGTGTCTGACCTCGGGGGACGAGTGCTGCACCCGCCGCTTGACCTCAAATCTATGGGCGCGGCGGCACCGGGTCGTCATGCCCTCGTACCGATTGCCGGGCCTCCCGGAGGATGAGCGATGACCTGCTGTGTACTCCCCTGGGTGGAGACGAGGACCTAGGTCTCAGGGTCTTCCCGGAGGGGGCGGCCGGCGCGCCCCTACTGTTCCGAACGGTCCTCCCTGGGCACCGGCTGCTCGACCAGCGCCAGCACTCGCGTCGCCATGAAGCGCGCGGTGCGCACGACTGATCCGTTTCGGGTGACTTCGCTCACTTCCACGACACCTCGGCGTACCGCTGTCTCCACCCTGCGGCCCGCCCTGCTCGCCACCACCTCGTACGTTCGCGTCGTGTCCCCGGCATCAACGACTATCTCCACGCGATCACCCTTCACAGGCCCAATCCCCCTTCTGCGACGGATGGTTGGGATCACAGCCGGCCCAAGGCCGCGCTGTTCGCAGCTTCCCTGACCACCTCTCAAGTTTCCCACCCGGCACTGACAATCGGTCGGGCCGCGAGGGCGCGGCCTCTGCGCGCTCCCGGCCGCGGAAACGTAAGCTGTGGCTCGTCAAACGGACCGGGCAGCGGGGATGGACATGGCGATGATGCGCCTGAGGCGCGAGGACCCGCGTGTCGTCGGCTCGTTCAGGCTTCACAGACGGCTCGGCGCGGGTGGGATGGGCGTGGTCTACCTGGGCTCCGACCGCCGTGGGCAGCGGGTCGCGCTCAAGGTGATCCGGCCGGATCTGGCGGAGGATCAGGAGTTCCGGTCACGGTTCGCGCGCGAGGTCTCGGCGGCACGGCGGATCAGGGGCGGCTGCACGGCCCGGCTCGTCGCCGCCGATCTCGACGCGGAGCGGCCCTGGTTCGCCACGCAGTACGTGCCGGGGCCCTCGCTGCACGACAAGGTCGCCGAGGAGGGCCCGATGGCGGCCGCCGACGTGGCCGCCGTGGGCGCCGCGCTCTCCGAGGGGCTCGTGGCGGTGCACGAGGCGGGGGTCGTCCACCGCGACCTGAAGCCGTCCAACATCCTGCTGTCCCCGAAGGGGCCGCGGATCATCGACTTCGGCATCGCCTGGGCGACCGGGGCCTCCACCCTCACCCATGTGGGTACGGCCGTCGGCTCGCCCGGCTTCCTGGCGCCCGAGCAGGTGCGCGGCGCCGCCGTCACCCCGGCCACGGACGTCTTCGCGCTGGGAGCCACCCTGGCGTACGCGGCGACCTCCGACTCGCCCTTCGGACACGGCAGTTCCGAAGTGATGCTCTATCGAGTGGTGCACGAGGAACCGCAGCTGCACGGTGTGCCCGACGCACTGGCTCCGCTCGTCCGGGCCTGTCTCGCCAAGGACCCCGAGGAGCGTCCCAGCACGCTCCAACTGTCCCTGCGGCTCAAGGAGATCGCAGCTCGCGAGGCACAGGGCATGACGGACGTCCGGCCGCCCGCGCAGCGCAACGACCCCGACCGGCCCACGGGGCGCCTCGCCGAGCAGTACGCCGAGCAGCCCACCCAGCGCCGCCCACAGGGCACTCCCCCGCCGCGCACCGGCGGAACGAACGGCGGCGGCTCCCGGCCGGTGCCGTCGGGTTCGCGCCCCGCGCCCTCCCGGAACACCGGGCGCTCCGGCAGCCGGCCCGCGCCCCGCAGCGGCACCGGGCGACAGGGGCCGCGGACCACCGGGACCGGGCGCCGGCCCGCCAACCCGCGGCTGCTGCGGCAGCGGCTGTTCGTGTTCGTCGTGGTGACGCTGCTCGTCGCCCTGGGCATCGCGGTGGCGCAGGGCTGCCAGGGTCCGGCGCGAGGACTCGACGACGGGGACGGGCGCCAGGTCGTACGAGTCCTCGGGCAGGAGCGTCCGCTGTCCCGGCCCGCGCCCATAAGGGACACCGGGAGCGCGCGGCACGGGGGCGTCAGCGGGACGGACGGCTAGCCCGAAGCACGAGGCCGCACGGAGATCCGGGCGTCCGGGCGACGTCCGCGCGTCCGGGACGGAGACCGGAACGGCTCACGCCCTCCCGCGACCGGACAACGGCCGGTCAGACGCCGGGGCGCCCCGTCGCCACCGCGTAGAACGCGACCGCGGCCGCCGCACCCACGTTGAGGGAGTCGACGCCGCGCGCCATCGGGATGCGGACCCATTCGTCCGCCGCCATCAGGGCCTTCGTGGACAGGCCGTCGCCCTCCGCGCCGAGCATCAGCGCGACCCGTTCCATCCGGTGCGGGGCCGCCTCGTCGAGGGACCGCGCCTTCTCGTCCGGGGTGAGGGCGAGCAGCGTGAAGCCGGCCTCACGGACCGACTCCAGGCCCCTGGGCCAACTGTCGAGGCGCGCGTACGGGACGGAGAAGACCGCGCCCATGGAGACCTTCACGGAGCGGCGGTAGAGCGGGTCGGCGCAGTCCGGGGAGAGCAGGACCGCGTCCATGCCGAGGGCGGCGGCGGAGCGGAAGATCGCGCCGATGTTGGTGTGGTCGTTGACGGACTCCATGACGACCACCCGGCGGGCGGACCCCAGGAGTTCGTCCGCCGTCGGCAACGGTTTGCGCTGCATGGAGGCGAGCGCGCCGCGGTGCACGTGGTAACCGGTGACCTGCTCGGCGAGCTCCGGGCTGACCGCGTAGACCGGTGCCGGCAGTTCGTCGATGACATCGCGCATGACGTCGACCCACTTGGCGGACAGGAGCATGGAGCGCATCTCGTAGCCGGCGTCCTTGGCGCGTCTGATGACCTTCTCGCCCTCGGCGATGAACAGGCCTTCGGCGGGTTCGCGCTTGCGGCGCAGTTCCACGTCGGTCAGGCCCGTGTAGTCGCGCAGACGCGGGTCGTCGGGGTTCTCGACGGTGATGAGATCGGCCACAGGGTGATACTGCCTTGTCCTGGGTGCGGTGCCAACGGCTGGGAAGGGGTCGGGTTACCCCGGGTTACTCGGATACGTCCGGAGCCGGCCGTACCGGTTGTCCGGGGCCCACGTTCACGACCTCGCCGACGACGATCACCGCGGGCGGCTTCACGTCCCGCGCGACGACGGTCTCGGCGACCGTCGCCAGGGTCGCGTCGACCCGGCGCTGCGCGGCGGTCGTGCCCTCCTGGACCAGGGCGACGGGGGTGTCGGCCGGCTTGCCGTGGGCCATCAGGGTCTCGGCGATCCGGCCGATCTTGTCGACGCCCATCAGGACGACGAGCGTGCCGCGCAGGGCGGCGAGGGCCGGCCAGTCGACGAGGGAGCGTGCGTCGCCGGGGGCGACGTGCCCGCTCACCACGGTGAACTCGTGTGCGACACCCCGGTGGGTGACCGGGATACCGGCCGCACCGGGCACCGAGATCGAACTGGAGATACCGGGGACCACGGTGCAGGCGATGCCCGCCTCCGCGAGCGCCTGGGCCTCCTCCATGCCACGGCCGAAGACGAAGGGGTCGCCGCCCTTGAGACGGACGACGGACTTGCCCTGTCTCGCGTGCTCGATCAGCGCGTTGTTGATCGCCTCCTGGGCCATGTACCGGCCGTACGGGATCTTCGCCGCGTCGATGACCTCGACGTGCGGCGGGAGTTCGGCCAGCAGGTCGCGCGGGCCGAGGCGGTCGGCGATGACCACGTCGGCCTCGGCGAGCAGTCGGCGGCCGCGGACCGTGATCAGGTCCGGGTCGCCGGGGCCGCCTCCGACCAGGGCGACCCCCGGGGCACGGGTGCGGTGGTGCGGTGCCACCAGAGTGCCGTCGCGGAGTCCCTCGACCACCGCGTCGCGGATCGCCGCCGTGTGCCGGGGGTCGCGGCCCCGCGCGTCCGTCGTGAGGACCGCGACCGTCACACCCTCGCTGTGCCCCGTCGCCGGGGTCCAGGCCGTCGCCGCGTCGGCGTCGTCGGAGCGGACGCACCAGACGCGGTGCCGCTCGGCCTCGGCGGAGGCCGCCGCGCTCGCCCGGGGGTCGCTGGTGGCGATCAGGGCATACCAGGCACCGGCGAGGTCGCCGTCCTCGTAGGGACGCCTGGTCCAGGTGATCTCGCCCGCGTCCGCCATCGCCTCGACGGAGGGGGTCGCCTCCGGTGACACGAGGTGGATGTCCGCGCCCGCGGCGATGAGCGCGGGGAGGCGGCGCTGGGCCACCTGGCCGCCGCCGAGGACGACCACGCGGCGGCCGGTGAGGCGGAGGCCTACGGGGTAGGCGGGGTGTTCGGCCATGGCGGTGCGGCTCCTCGTGCGGACGGTGCGGGGGGCGCGCCGCGGCTGTGGAGCGGCCCTGACGTGGGGATTTTAGGCGCCGGCCCGGTGAACGGGCCAAGTGGGGGTCTCTTCCCTGACCCGCTTCCTCCCGAAACCGGGGCTGTGCCCCGGCCCGGCGTGCGGGCGGGTTCGCGGTGGTGGGCAGGTGCTCCGCACGGCGGAGCACCTGCCCACCACGCCCGGCCGGCTACTTCTCGGTGACCCCCGCGGAATCAAACGTGGCCACCTCGTGCATGGCGCGCGCCGCGCTCTGCACCACGGGCAGGGCCAGCAGGGCGCCGGTGCCCTCGCCGAGGCGGAGGTCGAGGTCGATCAGGGGGCGCAGTCCCAGCTTGTTCAGGGCCGCCACATGGCCCGGCTCGGCGCTGCGGTGGCCCGCGATGCAGGCCGCGAGCACCTCGGGGGCGATGGCGCGGGCCACCAGGGCCGCCGCGCCGGCGCTGACGCCGTCCAGGATCACCGGCGTACGGAGGGAGGCACCGCCCAGCAGCAGGCCGACCATGGCCGCGTGTTCGAGGCCGCCGATGGCCGCGAGGACGCCGATGGGGTCGGCCGGGTCGGGCTGGTGGAGTTCGACGGCGCGCCGCACGACCTCGGTCTTGCGGGCCAGGGTCTCGTCGTTGATGCCGGTGCCCCGGCCCGTCACCTCGGACGGGTCGGCACCGGTGAAGACCGAGATCAGGGCGGCGGACGCGGTGGTGTTGGCGATGCCCATCTCACCGGTCAGCAGTGCCTTGTTGCCGGCCGCCACCAGGTCGCGGGCCGTCTCGATGCCCACCTCGATCGCCGCGGTGACCTCCTCGCGGGTCATCGCGGGACCGGTGGTCATGTCGGCGGTGCCCGCGCGGACCTTGCGCGGCAAAAGCCCCGGTGTCGCGGGGAGGTCGGAGGCGACGCCCACGTCGACGACACAGACCTCCGCGCCGACCTGGTTGGCGAACGCGTTGCAGACCGCGCCGCCGCCCAGGAAGTTGGCCACCATCTGGGCGGTGACCTCCTGCGGCCACGGGGTGACGCCTTGGGCGTGGACACCGTGGTCGCCCGCGAAGATCGCGACAGCGGCGGGCTCCGGGATCGGCGGCGGGCACATCCGGGACAGACCCGACAACTGGGCCGAGATGATCTCCAGCATGCCGAGCGCGCCCGCGGGCTTGGTCATCCGCTTCTGCCGCTCCCAGGCCTCGCCGAGCGCCTTGGCGTCCAGCGGGCGGATGTTGGAGACGGTCTCGGCGAGCAGGTCGTGCGGCTCCTCGCCGGGCAGCGCGCGCCGGCCGTACGTCTCCTCGTGCACGACCCAGGACAGCGGACGGCGCTTGGACCAGCCCGCCTGCATGAGCTCGGGCTCCTCGGGGAACTCGTCGACGTAGCCGACGCAGAGATACGCCACGACGTCCAGGTGTTCGGGCAGGCCGAGGGCGCGGACCATCTCGCGCTCGTCGAAGAAGCTGACCCAGCCGACACCGAGGCCCTCGGCGCGCGCCGCGAGCCACAGGTTCTGGACGGCGAGCGCGGACGAGTACGGGGCCATCTGCGGCTGGGTGTGCCGCCCCAGGGTGTGGCGGCCGCCGCGGGTCGGGTCGGCGGTGACGACGATGTTCACCGGGGTGTCGAGGATCGCCTCGATCTTCAGTTCCTTGAACTGCTTGGCACGGCCCTTGGGCAGCGACTTGGCGTACGCCTCCCGCTGGCGGGCCGCCAGTTCGTGCATCGTGCGGCGGGTCTCGGCGGAACGGATGACGACGAAGTCCCAGGGCTGGGAGTGGCCCACGGACGGCGCGGTGTGCGCGGCCTCCAGGACCCGCAGCAGGACGTCGTGCGGGATCGGGTCGTTGCGGAAGCCGTTGCGGATGTCGCGGCGCTCGCGCATCACGCGCAGGACCGCCTCGCGTTCGGCGTCGTCGTAGCCGGGGGCCGCCGGGCCGGTGGACTCTCGTACGTCTTCCACTGCGGCCGTGCTCTCTTCCTGGTCGGCGACCTGGGTGTCCAGGTCCTCCGCTTGCTGTGCGACGACGGGGTCCGCGTCGAGCGGCTCCGGTACGGGGGGCGCCTCGGCCTCGCGGGGTGCGGGCACCGGGGCGGCGTACTCCTCCTGGTGGGCGGGAGTCTCCGTGGTCCGTCCGGGCGCGGTCTCCGGCGGGCCGGCGAAGACCGGGGCCTGCTCGTGGGCGGGCTCCTCGGCCGGGAGCCACTCCTGCGTGGGCAGCGGCGGCACGGTCATGGCGTGCGGCGGGGTCGGGGCGAGGTGCGGGGTCGTCGGCACCTGTCCGTCGACGGGCACGAAACGGCCGAGCGAGTCGTCCGCCGAGGGTTCCGCGGAAACGTTCCGGAAGCCGGCCTCGTCACGCGCCTCGCGCTGGAGTTCCTCGCTCTGGAGGTCCTCGCCGTGGAGGTCCTCGTCGTGCGACGGGCGCGCCGCGTGGGACGGCTCGTCGTGCGGCTGGTTCGCGGGCGGGTGCGACGCGTCGCCGTGTGCGGCGACGCCGACCGGGGCGCCGGCGGCGGCCTCGGCGAACGCGGCGTGCGCCTCGGCGGAGGGCGCGAACTGGGCGGCCTGGACCGGGAAGGCTCCGGCGCCGGGCACCGCCCGGCCGTACGAGTCGTCCGCGGCCGGTGTCCGCGCCTCGGCGGACTCGGGCATCAGGGAGGGCACCTGGGGGTGCGGGCCGGATGCGGGCTGCGCGGCCTCCGCGAATCCGCCCTCCGCGCCGCCCGCTCGGCCACCTGCCGCGACGTGCGCGAACCGGTCCGCCGACTCCGGGATGCGGACACCGGCGTCGACGAACCGGACGGCGCGGTCCGGGAACCGCGCCGCCTGCTCCGCCGCGTGGGCGGCCTGCTCGACGAAGGGGACGGCTCGGCCCGCGAAGTGCACGCCCTGATCGGTGAGGTGGCCCGCCGGGTCGGCGAGGTGGACGGACGGGTCACCGGCGTCCGGGTGAGCCGCCTGGTCCTGGTGGGCGGCCCCGGCCTGGGCGAGCAGGTCCCGCGCGGCCTCGTCCCGGACGGACTGGAACGCCTGCTCGGGTGTCAGGCCCCCTTCGTCCACGGGAACCCCCGCGGGGGTTGCGGCGTACCCCGCCGCGTGGGCGCCGGGCACCTGCTCGGCGGCGACGTCGTCCGCCGCCGGCTCCGTGCGCGAAACATCGCCGACCGCCGTGAAGGAATCGGCGTCGGGGGCCGCGGGGACCCGGGGGTCCGGCGTGTGGGTGGCCTCGGGGCCCCGCGCGGCCTCCGCACGCGCCGACGAGAGGTGCTCCTGCGCGGGCTCGGCCGTGCGGTCGGCCTCCGGTGCCGCGGGCGTGTGGGCGAGAGCCGCGTCCGCGTCCGCCGCGTCGACGGCGAGGGGGGACGCGAGTCCCGCGTGCCCGGCCTCTTCGACGGCCCGGTACGCCAAGGGGGACCCTGGGGTCTCCAACGCTTCGTCGTGCGCCGGCGCCGCCCCGAACGCCGTCTCCGGTCCGGCGGCGAAGCCGGCCTCGGAGTCCTGCCCCGCGGCCGGGACGACCGTTTCTTCAGCCGTCGGCCCGGGACCCGCGGGCGGCGCCCCCCAGGGCACCGCGCCCTGCGGCGGGATCTCGGAGAGCTGCGGCACGTCGAGGTATTCGGGACCCAGCGTCGCGGGACCGGCGTGCCGGACCACGCTCGCCGGGTGCGTCGCGTGGGCGGGGGTGGCGAGCGGTGCGGAGGCGGGTCCGCGGTCGGCGAGCGAGCGCACCGGTCCCGCGGAGACGTCCGGGGTCGGCGGGCCGAGGTGCAGGGGACGGCGCGGCGCGACCGGCTGCGCGGCGGGTACGGGGCCGGCTCCGCGGACGGCGCTGAGGTCGACCGCACCGCTGTCCCGGCCCGCGGTCTCGTGCGGACCCGGTTCGTGGAGGGGCTGGGGGGCCGGCGGGCCCACCTCGTTGCCCCAGGCGCCCTGGGCACCCGGCATGAGGAGCAGGTCGTCGTCGTCGGCGTGGTTCTCGGAGGGGTCGAGGAAGGTGTACGCGTCCGGGGCGGGGGCGCCCGGCTGCTCCACCATGCCTGCGTTCTCCGGCAGTCCCTCGCCCGGGACCTGGCCGGTGTCGGTCATGCGTACCCCTCGCCCATCGGTTAGTGCTTCCAAGTCCTGCTCGCCCGGAACGGCGCACCGACCGCCCCACAGTGAAGAACGAGCGTGCGTGCCCAGCGGCACGAACGACCGGCCAACAAAGACGACAAAGCCATTAACTGGCATTGTCCCGGTCGTCCGACCCTCGCGACAGCTTGATCCGCGACGGCCCGCTGTGGACTGCGCCACGTTGCGCGTCCTCCGGTTCTGCCGTACCACACTCGCCTCAAAACGGGCGCGTTTTCCGGACATTGACCCACGAAAGGCCGATCGTCCGGGCGCGGTACAACGATCGGCCAGCCTACCGCGCGCGGTACGACAACAGGATCACGGGTTGCGGTCGGGAAGTCGGCCCGTGAGCAGGAACGCGACGCTCCGCTCCGTCTCCGTCCAGGCCCTCGTGTCGAGTTCGACGGACTGGATGAGGGCACACGCGACCTGGTAGCCGTGCTCGGTGAGGTCGCGGCCGACGAGTTCGGCCGCGTCACGGGTCGCCGCGTGCGTCACGATGCGCTGCGGACGGCGGTCGGCGACCGCGGAGACGACCTCCGCGCCCCCGCCGCCCACCCGCACGACGTCGGGTTCGGGGAGGTTCTCCAGGACGTGCGGGGCGTCGCCGTGCACGATCTGCATCTGCACGCCGTAGCGGCGGGCGGAGTCATCGGTGCGGGTACAGGCCACCAGGTCGCGGTCCACCGCGATGACGGCGGCGCCTGTGCGGGCGGCCTCGGTGGCGAAGGCGCCGCTGCCGGACCCGATGTCCCACACCAGGTCACCCGGGCGCGGGCCCAGGCGGGCGAGTTGCGCCGCGCGCAGCAGATCCGTTTCGCCTTCTCCGAGCGCGCCGCCGTACGCCTCGGCGGGCAGCGCCCAGCCGCGCGGTTCGGTGGCCGGGTCGCGTCCGGCGATCCAGCCGCCGTCCTCGGCCGCGGCCACGAAGCCGCCGATGACGATGACGACGTTGGGGTCGCGCCAGGTGTGGTCGGCGGCCTTGTCGGAGGTGAGGATCGTGACCCGCTCGCGCGCGGTGCCGAGTTCCTCGCAGATGACGAAGGTGCGGTGGACGCCTTCGAGGAGCAGGCCGAGTTCGGCGGGGCCCGCACCGGGCGAGGTGAGGACGGCCACCTTGGTATGGGCTCGACATACATTCACCGCGCGTCGCAGCGAGCGGCGGTGTGCGACGACCACATGTGCGTCGTCCCAGGGCATTCCGGCGCGGGCGAAGGCGGCGGCGACCGAGGAGACAGCGGGCACGACCTCGACCTCGAGGCCGAACTCGGGAGCGCGCAGGGTGCGGACGACGCCGAAGAAGCCGGGGTCCCCGTCGGCGAGGACGACGGCGCTGCCGCGGTGGCCCGCGATGCGGCGGGCGGCGAGGGCGACGCTGCCGAGCCGGATGCGTTCGGCGCCCCCGGGCACCTCGGGGAGCGTCAGATGGTGTGCGGCTCCGGCCACCAGGGTGGCCGCGCCGAGGGCGGAGCGCGCCGCCTCGGTCAGGGGGGAGCCGTCCCAGCCGATCACCGTGACGCGGTCGGCCATCGTCGTCAGTCTCCAGAGGGTCTTCGCAGGTCGTCGGGGGGCAGCCCATGAATGGGCTCCGTGAGGGTACCTGGCGTCGCCGGACGGGGCCGCGCGCGGGTCCCACCAGGTGCGAGAGCGGTTCCGCCGGGCCTCAGCGGTGGCGTCGGGCGTGAGCGGTGCCGAGGGGCGTGCGCGGTTGTCGGGGTCCGGCCGCGGGTGCCCCCGGGTTCCGGGTCCGGATCGCCCTGGTGCCCGGCTCCGTGTTCGGTCCCGTGCCCGGCTCCGTGTTCCGTCCCGTGCCCGGCTCCGTGTTCCGTCCCGGGTTCAGTTCCAGTCGGAGAACGACGTGAAACCGCTGGAGTCGGCGAGTTGGTCGCCGACGCCTTCGAGGTCCTCCGGGAGGAGGCTCCAGACGATGAAGTCGGTGCGGTGGTCGACCCAGCGGCCGTCCTCGGTGCGGCTGTGCGCTATGCACGCGTTGCGCAGCACGCCCTCGCTGATGCAGCCGATCTTCTGGGCGACCTGCTGGGAGGCGGTGTTGTCGGCCGCCGTGCGCAGCTCGATGCGCTCGAACTTCTGCTCACGGAACAGCCATCGGGCGGTGACGAGCGACGCCTCGGAGGCGTAGCCCTCGCCGCGGGCCCAGGGGGCGATGACGTAGGAGAGTTCGGTGGAGCGGATGTGCCAGTTCGTCTTGCCGAGCTGGATGACGCCGACCAGCCGCTGGGTGAGGAACTCGGTGACGGCGAGGTCGAGGCCGCGGCCCGCGTGGCGTTCCGCGGGCGCGTACTCACCGATCCAGGTGCGGGCGGCCTCCTCGGTGAAGGGCCGGGGCACGTCGGTCCAGGCCGCGACCTGCTCGTCGTTCATCATTTCGGCCAGGGCGGGGACGTCGTCCTCGTCGAGCGCGCGCAGGACCAACCGCTCCGTGCTGATGGAGATGTCGGGGAAGGTGCTAGTCATGCGCAGCTCCGTAACCGTCGGGGACTTGGGGCCGTCGGAACCTGCGGGCCCGCTGAACTGCCCAGCATGCAGCATGAAAGCACTCAGCCGCACCACGGGGTCCTCCCCCAACTGCCCGAAGGGGAACAGGGAAGGACCGCCGGATGCGGATGTGGGCCCCGTGCGGCGGCACGGACCGTCGGAACGGATCAGAACGAGGGGATGACCGAGCCGGCGTACTTGTCCTCGATGAACTTCTTGACCTCGGGCGAGGTGAGGAGCTCGGCGAGCTTCTTCACCCGCGGGTCGTCCTCGTTGCCCTTCTTGACGGCGAGGAAGTTGCCGTACGGGTTGTTCGTCGCCGACTCCAGGACGAGGGCGTCCTTGGCGGGCTTGAGACCGGCGGATATGGCGTAGTTGCCGTTGACGACCGCGGCGTCCACGTCGTCCAGGGAGCGCGGGGTCTGGGCCGCCTCGACCTCCTTGAACTTGAGGTTCTTCGGGTTCTTGGAGATGTCCCGCGGGGTCGCCTCGTTGCCCACGCCGTCCTTGAGGGTGATGAGCCCCTTGGAGGCGAGCAGCTTCAGGGCGCGCGCCTCGTTGACGGCGTCGTTCGGGACCGCGACGGTCGCACCGCTCTTGAGGGCGTCGGCGCTCTTCACCTTGTGGGAGTACAGGCCGAGCGGCTCCAGGTGCACGGTGACGACGGGCACGATGTGGGTGCCGCGCTTCTTGTTGAAGTCGTCCAGGTACGGCTGGTTCTGGAAGTAGTTGGCATCCACCGAGCCGTCCTCGGTCGCCGTGTTCGGGACGATGTAGTCCTGGAACTCCTTGACCTCCAGGTCGAGGCCCACCTTCTTCGCCAGGTTCTTCTTGACGAAGTCGAGGATCTCGGCGTGCGGGGTCGGGCTCGCGGCGACGATCAGCGGGCCGCTCGTGTCGGAGGCGGAGGCGGAGTCCTTGTCCGAGCCGCAGGCGGAGAGACCGAGGGTGAGGGCTCCGGCGGCGAGGACGGCGGTGGTGATCTTGGCAGTGTTACGCACGAAAAGTGCCTTTCCTGAGGGGTGGAGCGTCCCCGTGTTCGGGTGGGACGGGGAAGACCGCTGGGGGTGAGGTATGCGGGCGGCCCGGCTCAGACGGCCTTGCCGACGTCGGCGGTGGCGGCCTCCGCGGTCGTGGGCGTCCCGGCCTTGAGCAGCCGGAGCCTCGGCGCGGCGCCGGAGTGGCCGCCGCGTCGGTGCAGGCGGCGGGCGGCGTGGTCGCCGGCGAACTGGATGACGGAGATGACCACGGCGAGGATCGCCACGGTGATCCACATCAGCCCGGTCTCGAAACGCTGGTAGCCGTAGCGGATGGCGATGTCGCCGAGGCCTCCGGCGCCGACGGTGCCCGCCATCGCCGAGTAGCCGATGAGGGCGACGACGGTGGTGGTCGCCGAGGAGATCAGCGAGGGCAGCGACTCCGGTACGAGCACCCTGCGCACGACGGTCCAGGTGTTGCCGCCCATCGACTGCACGGCCTCGACGAGCCCGCCGTCCACTTCGCGGACGGCCGTCTCGACGAGCCGCGCGAAGAAGGGGATCGCGCCGATGGCGAGCGGCACGATCGCCGCCTCGCGACCGATCGTCGTTCCCGTGATGGTGCGCGTGAAGTTCATCAGCGCGACCATCAGGATGATGAACGGCATCGAGCGGGCGATGTTCACGACCTGTCCGATGACCTTGTTCGCGGAGAGGTTCTGCAGGAGTCCGCCGCGGTCGGTGAGGACGAGCAGGATGCCGAGCGGCAGACCCCCGACGACGGCGATCAGCGTGGACCAGCCGACCATGTAGAGGGTGTCCCAACACGCCTGGGACAGCAGCGGCTGCATCTCCGACCAGGTCACTTGGCACCGTCCTTCGCGAGTGCGGGCTCCTGGCCCTGGATGTCGATCTGCAGGCCCTGCTCGCGCAGGAATCCGATCGGCACGACGTTCTCGTCGTAACGGCCGGGCAGTTCGATGCGCATCCGGCCGACCTGCTTGCCGCCGACGGTGTCCATCGCGGCGCCGAGGATCGAGATGTCGATGTTGTAGGTGCGGGAGAGCTGCGAGATGACGGGCTGTGTCGCGGCCTCTCCGTGGAAGGTGACGTCGATGACCGTGCGGTCGTCACCGGAGGCGTCGCCACTGACCGGGAAGAGCGCGGAGGCCAGCTCGGAGCCGGGGGTCGCGAGCAGTTCGCCGACCGTGCCCGACTCGACGATGCGGCCGTTCTCCATGAGCGCGGCCGAGTCGCAGACGGTCTTGACGACGTCCATCTCGTGGGTGATGAGCAGGACGGTCAGACCCAGTTGCCGGTTCAGGTCGCGGATCAGCTGGAGGATGGAGCGGGTGGTCTCGGGGTCGAGGGCGCTGGTGGCCTCGTCGGAGAGCAGCACCTTGGGGTCGCCGGCCAGGGCACGGGCGATGCCGACGCGCTGCTTCTGGCCGCCGGAGAGCTGTGCGGGGTAGGCCTTCGCCTTGTCGGACAGGCCGACCAGGTCGAGCAGACCCAGCGCCTTGGTGGAACGTTCCTTCCCCGAGATGCCGAGGATTTCGAGCGGCAGCTCGACGTTCTCCTGCACGGTGCGCGAGGACAGCAGGTTGAAGTGCTGGAAGACCATGCCGATACGGCTGCGCGCCTGGCGGAGCTCCTTGCCGGCGCGCGGACCGCGTCCGACGAGCGCGGTGAGGTCCTGTCCGGCGACGGTGACCGTGCCGGCGGTAGGACGCTCCAGGAGGTTGACGCAGCGGATGAGCGAGGACTTCCCGGCGCCGGACTGGCCGATGACGCCGTACACCTCGCCTTCGCGGACATGCAGATCGACGCCGTCGAGGGCGGTCACTTCACGGCCGCGCGAGCGGTGAGCCCGATAGATTTTCGTGAGGCCCGTTGTCGTGATCACTGGGGATTCCGTCACTGTCGAGTGCGGGGCGTGGGTGTGCGCCGGCACGGGTGCATTCGGTCTTGAACGCGGCACGGTTCTCGCGATGGCGAGGGCGAGGGAACCGGGGGGAACCCGGAGGAGAACGTGTGCGCGGGGCAGCCCCTGTCGCGTACGCGGTACGGACTCAGGGCGCGGTGGTCCCGCTTCGGGGCGCGGGATCAGGCGGTGGTGCGGGGGCCCTCTAGAAGGCGCACATTCGACACATACAGCGAGCACCGGGCGTCATGGTCGCCTCGGTCGCAAGGGTGCGGCTGCTCGTCGTGGTCATGGAGTGAAGTAAAGCAGACGGAGTGACTCGGCCCGGAACCGCTGTCCGCATCGTGGACAGCGGTGGACACTTCTCAGCCGCGGACGGAGATCTCCACACCCCCGTCCGTGACCAGCGCGGACAGGGCCGAGAGGTCCTTCACCACGAGGTCCGCGACCAGCTCGGACGCCGTATGGGTTGTGGCCAACGCCACGGTGGTCATGCCGGCGGCGCGGCCCGCCTGGAGGCCGGCCGGGGCGTCCTCGAAGACGACACAGCGGGCCGGGTCGACTCCCAGCTCACGGGCGGCGAGGAGGTAGGGCTCGGGGTCGGGCTTGCCGCGGGTGACGTCGTCGGCGGAGACCAGGGTCTTGGGCCGGATGCCGACCTCGTCGAGCCGGGCCTCGGCCAGCCGCCGGGTGGCGGAGGTGACGACGGCCCAGCGCTCGGCGGGCAGCGAACCGAGGAAGGCGGCGGTTCCGGGCAGCAGCCGGACGCCGCCCGGAACGTCCTCGACCTCCAGCTGCTCGATGCGTGCCAGGGCCTCGGGGACGAGGTCGGCGGGCAGCAGGTCGGCGGCTATCTCGACGGCGGGGCGGCCGTGCAGTTCGATCCGGGCGAAGTCCTCGGCGGTGATGCCGTACTCCCGCGCCCAGCGCGTCCAGCAGCGGTTCACCGACTCGAGGGACGAGACGAGGGTTCCGTCGTTGTCGAACAGCAGGGCGTCAGCGTGGATCTTCATGTCCCCGACCCTACGGGGCGGCCGGGGGCGAGGGCATCGGGCCTTTTGGCCCGTAATAGGGTCACGGCATGCTTGATGCCCTGACGGTCGCGACCGCCGTCGCCGCGCTCGCGCTCGCCGCCTGGTGCGGCTGGGCCGCCTTCCGTGATCAGCCCACCAAGGACTGGCACTTCATCGGCATGGCCGTGGTGTCACTGCTCGCCGCGGTCCAGCTGGTGATCGGCATCGTCCAGCTGGTCCGCGGCGAGAAGGCGGAGCAGGGCACGACGATCTTCGTGGCCTATCTGCTCGGGGCCTTCGTGTGCGTACCGGCCGTAGCCTTCATGTCGCTGACGGAACGCACCCGCTGGGGTTCGATCACGGTGGCGGCCGGCGGCGTGGTGCTCGCCGTCCTCGAAGTGCGCCTGTACGACATCTGGGGAGGCTGACGTGACGAAGGCCGAGGTCACCGTGACCGAGGAAGAGACGACCGGGCGGAAACGGACGCGGCTCATCAGCGGTCCGGGCATGCTGCTGGTCTGGCTGTACGGGGTGATGGTCGTCGGCGCCGTGTCGCGTTCCGCCGTGCAGATCTCGACGGAGTTCGACAAGGCCCCGCTCGCCTACTCGCTGTCGGCGGTGGCCGGCCTCGTCTACGGCTTCATCACGTACTCGCTCGTCCGGGGCGGCGAGAAGGCCCGAAGGGCGGCGCTGGTGTGCTGCGCCGCCGAGCTCGCGGGTGTCCTGATCGTCGGTACCTGGACGCTGGTGGAGCCGTCCGCCTTCCCCGACGCCACCGTGTGGTCGGACTACGGCATGGGGTACCTGTTCATTCCGGTGCTGCTGCCGCTGTCGGCCATGTACTGGCTGCGTGGGCGTACCGCGGGGAGCCGCTAGTCCGACCGCGGGCCGGCGGAGGTGCGTACCGCCGGTCGCGGGTCTCCCGGCCCCTTGTCGCCGCGCCGGCCGGGCGGGCGTGGCTACGCCGTCGTCGCGTAGGTCTCCGCGGGCTTCTCCAGCACGATCACGGTGACGCCGTCGTCGCCCTTCGAGGTGCCGACCGTCTCGTAGCCCACGCTTCGGTACAGCCGCAGGTTGCCGCCGCCGCGCTGACCGGTGTGGAGCTGGATCCTCTTGGCGCCGCGCTCTCCCACCAGGACCGCTTCGGCCGCGCGCAGGAGCCGGGCGCCGATCCCGTGACGCTGCATGCGCGGGTGGACGATGAGCTTGTTGAGCCGGGCCGTGCCGTCGGGGTCCACGGTTCCGCGGACCGAGGCCACCACCTCCTGCCCCAGCCGGGCCACCAGGACCGTACCGTCCGCCAGCTCCGACCTGAGGGAGTCGAGCGGCTGCGTGAGCGGCTCGATGCCGTAGTCGCCGGACAGCTCGGCCTCGTTCTGGTAGCAGAGGTACTGCAGCTTGAGGATCTGCTCTGCGTCCTGCTCGGTCGCCCCCGAGATGGTCACGCTCATGCCCATGTGTGCATGCCTCCCGCTCACTTGTTCCACCAGTTGTTCCCCACTCCTATCCCCGTGGTCCGCGGGCCGCAACCACCGGTGCCAGCAATCGCCGCAGACATCCCAGACATCTGGAACGTTCTGGACCAAGACTGCCCTGTGAGATACCCAACTCACCCGCGATCTCACGGTAGGTGAGGTCTCTTGGGGAGAGCAGTGCCGCCATGAGGCGCGGGCAGCGGCCGGGCAGCCGGCGCACGGCGGCGTGCAGTGCGCGGCGGGAGTCGGCGGTCAGCGCGCGCTGCTCGGGGCCGGGCCCGCCCGGATCGGCGGGTTCGGAGCCGTACGGCTGTTCCCGGCGGGCCGTACGGCGGGCGCGGCGGGCCTCGGAGCGCACCGCGCGGCGCAGCCATCCCTGGGGGTCGGCGGGCGGGCCGGCCGAGTCCAGGCGCTCCAGGAGGCGGAGCCAGACGGCCTGTTCGAGGTCGCTCTGTTCGGTCCCGGTCGCGTGCGCCTCCGCCGAGGCCTCGGCGACGAGCAGCGGACGCAGCGCGGAAACCATCTCGTGGGTCATGTGCGGCGGGACGCGGCCGCCCCGGCGGAAGGTTGCCGGGACGGCCGGGTGTCACCCCATCGGGGTGCCCGGATCATCCGTTGACGAAGTCCTCGCGGGCGAGGAGCGCGGTGTCCGCGTTGTCGGAGAAGACGCCGTCGATGCCGGTGGCGAAGTAGGTCCGGAAGGCGCCGAACGCGTCGCCGTAGGCGTTCGGGTCGGTGCCCCGGCGGAAGTCGGCGGGCAGGAAGACGTTCTCGTTGCGCATGGTGTAGGGGTGCAGGATCAGGCCCGCGCGGTGCGCGTCGGCGACCAGGGTGGTCGGCGTGGTGAGGGCGCCGCTCGCGTCCTTGGGGATGACCAGGTCGAGCGTGGGGCCGATGCCCTGGGCGTACGAGGCCAGCCACTTCAGGCCCGCGGGCTTGACGAGGTCCGCGACCGTGCGCGGGTCCCCGGTCGCGACAAAGTCCCAGGGACGGGTGTTCGCCGCGGAGAGCAGGACGACGAGCGGGTTGTCGACGAGCTTGTCGAGGCGCTGGATGCTGCTCGGCTCGAAGGACTGGATGATGACGGGCGAGTTCTTCCCGTCCTTGCCGTGCTTGCGCAGCACCTTGGCGAGGCGCTCCTCGAGGCTCAGACCGAGCGCCCGGAAGTAGGTGGGGTGCTTGGTCTCGGGGTAGATCCAGACCTGCTTACCGCGCTTGCGGGTCTGCTCGTCCTGCCACTGGAGGACCTCTTCGAAGGTGGGGATCTCCCAGCGGCCGTTGTAGAGGGTGTTGTTCGGGCGGTTGGCGGGGATGCGCTCGACGGCCCGCAGGGTCTTCAGCTCGGCGAGCGTGAAGTCCTCCGTGAACCAGCCGGTGGTGGGGACGCCGTCCAGGGTCTTGGTGGTCTTGCGGCCGGCGAACTCCGGGTGCGCCGACACATCGGTCGTTCCGCCGATTTCGGGCTCGTGCCGGCAGACGAGGTGTCCGTCCTTGGTGGGGACCAGGTCGCCCGCCTCGACGACGTCGGCCCCCAGGTCGAGCGCCAGCTGATAGGAGCCGAAGGTGTGTTCGGGCCGGTAGCCGCTGGCGCCGCGGTGTCCGATCACGGTCGGCTTCGGCAGACTCCGGTACCCGCGGCCGTGACCGCCGCCCCCGTGGCGCTCGTCGGCCCGCGCGGCGCCGGACAGTCCGAGGACCGCTCCGCCCGCGCCGAGCACGGCGGCCCCGAGAAGTGCCCGCCGCGCAGTGCCCCGGCCCTGCCCGTTCGACTCCTGCGACTCCTGTGACTCCTGCGTCCCCATGTGCGCTCCTCCTGCGTACCCGCCCTGCACCTGTCAAAGCGCGTCGATCGTAGGGGCCCTTGCGTGACGGGAGGGAGACCCGGGGCGGAACACCTGGGCTCCGCCCGATGGCGTACGGGAGGCGGGTGGTGACGGATCGTCGGGCGGGGGGCGGCCGACCGGGGGGCTTGCGCCGTCCGGGGGCGACTTCCGTCACATCGTGTCGAACGGGTGACACATGCTCGACCGCAGGCCACGGCAGGTAAACATTGGTCAACAGTGCGTGTCCGGGCCGTGAACCCGATGTGCAATCACCCGGGACCCGCGAGTATCGTCCTCACCTGCACAGACTCATACCGAATCCCTTGACACCGGAGGGCCCGTTGTCCCGCTTCGTGCTCATCAAGGCAGTGCTCGGACCGATCATGCGCCTGATGTTCCGCCCACGGGTGGAGGGCGTGGAGCACATCCCGGGCGACGGTCCGGTCATCCTGGCCGGCAACCACCTCACGTTCATCGACTCGATGATCCTGCCCCTGGTCTGCGACCGGCAGGTGCTCTTCATCGGCAAGGACGAGTACGTCACCGGCAAGGGGTTCAAGGGCCGCCTCATGGCCTGGTTCTTCACCGGCGTCGGCATGATCCCGGTCGACCGGGACGGCGCCAACGGCGGCGTCGCGGCGCTGATGACCGGCCGTCGCATCCTGGAGGAGGGCAAGGTCTTCGGCATCTACCCGGAGGGCACCCGCTCCCCCGACGGACGCCTCTACCGCGGTCGCACCGGCATCGCCCGGCTCACTCTGATGACCGGCGCGCCGGTCGTCCCGTTCGCGATGATCGGCACCGACAAGCTGCAGCCCGGCGGTGCCGGGATGCCGCGTCCCGGCCGGGTCACCGTCCGGTTCGGCGAGGCCATGGAGTTCTCGCGGTACGAGGGTATGGACCGTGACCGCTATGTCCTGCGCGCCGTGACCGACTCGGTGATGACCGAGGTCATGCGGCTTTCGGGCCAGGAGTACGTCGACATGTACGCCACGAAGGCGAAGGCGGCGTAGGGACGGGGCAGCCGCACCGGCGAAGCGTCGTCGGTGCCGCGACAGGCGACGCCCGTACGGAGGAACGTCGCCTGTCGTCGTGCTAGATCGCTAGATCCCGCTCTCCAGTTTCTGACCCTTCAGCAGGAACCAGGCCGCTGCCGCGGTGGCGAGCAGTACCGCCGCTCCGATGCCCGAGGCGAAGGCCAGGCCGTCCACGAAGGACGTACGGGCCGCGTCCAGCAGTGCCTCCGAGGTGTGCGCGGGGAGCGCGGCCGCCGCCTCCACCGCGCCGCCGAGGGACTCGTGAGCTCGGGCCGGGGTGCCGGCCGGCCCGGTGAAGCCCGCGTACACGCCTGTGACGATGGAGCCCAGCAGGGCGATACCGAGGGCGGCACCGAGTTCGTACGCCGTCTCGGAGACCGCGGAGGCCGCGCCGGCCTGCTCCTTGGGCACGCTGGAGAGGATCACGTCGGCGGTGACGGTGAACGAGAAACCCGCGCCGACGCCGACGGCCAGCAGCGCGGTGCCGAGCAGCGAGTAGCCGGTGGACTGGCTCAGCAGGGTGAGCGCGGCGAGCGCGAGGCCGACCGCGGCGAGCCCGCCGGAGACCACGGCACGCACCGAGTACCGCCGGGCGGCCGAGCCCGCGACCAGACCCGCCCCCACCGCACCGATGGCGGCGGGCAGTTCGGCCAGGCCCGCCTCGAACGGCCCCCGGCCCTGCACCAGTTGCAGATACTGCGAGAGGAAGAAGACGAGTCCGGACATCCCGAAGACGGTCAGCAGATCGGCGGCCACGGCCGCCGAGAAACCCCGGTTGCGGAACAGTCGCATGTCCAGCAGAGGTATCGGCATGCGGAGCTGGCGCTGTACGAACCCGTACAGGGCCCCGGCACCGAGCACACCCACGGCCACCGGCTGCCAGGCGAACCCGTGCATGGCCAGTTCCTTCACCGCGTACACGATGCCGATCATGCCGACGAGCGAGAGCGCGACGCTGGCCAGGTCCCAGGGACCGGGGTTCGGGTTGCGCGACTCGGGCAGCAGCTTGATGCCGACGGGCACGAGGACGAGCATCACGGGCACGTTGATCAGGAAGACCGAGCCCCACCAGAAGTGTTCGAGCAGGAAGCCGCCGACCACGGGTCCGACCGCGGTACCGGCGGACGCCGTGGCGCCCCAGATCCCGATGGCGAGGCTGCGTTCGCGCGGGTCGTGGAAGAGGTTGCGGATCAGGGCCAGCGTGGCGGGCATCAGGGTCGCGCCCGCGACACCGAGCAGCGCCCGCGCCAGGATCATCAACTCCGGTGTCGTGGCATAGGCGTTGAGCACGGATATCGCGCCGAACACGGTGGCGCCGATCAGCAGCAGCCGCTTGCGGCCGATGCGGTCACCGAGGCTGCCCATGGAGACGAGCAGGCCGGCGATGACGAAGGAGTAGACGTCGCCGATCCACAGGAGCTGGGTGCCGGAGGGCTCCAGGTCCTCGCTGATGTAAGGGGTCGCGAGACCGAGCACGGTCGCGTCGACGGCCACCAGCAGCACGGCGAGTACGAGGACCGAGAGCGCGAGCCAGCGGCCCGGTCGCTTCTCCGCCTTCGCCGTGTACTCGCCCGCCTTCCCAGCCTCGTCCGAGCCGTGGACACCCCCGTGCCGCAGGGTGCTGGTCATGATCACTCTCTCCGTAGCGCGCCGCCGAGCAGCAGCTCGACGATCATGAAGGTGAAGTCCTTGGTGGCGACCCGCCCCTCCAGCACCGCCCAGGCGCCCGAGGCGATCAGCCCGTAGAGCGCCTCGGTGAGCCAGGCCGGGGTGAGGTCGATGCGGAATTCGCCGCTGTCCTGGCCGCGCCGGAACAGCGCGGCGATACGGGCGTCGAGCCGGGCCCAGCCCTCGTTCTGCTCCTCGCCCTCGAACAACTGGTTCTCGGTGTAGAGGAAGGCGAGGAGTCCGGCGGCCTTCTCCAGCTCGCGCACCAGACGGCGCAGCGCCTCCTGCGCGGTGCCGTCGTCGAGGCGGGCGGCGTCCAGGGCCGCCTCGCACTCCTCGATGCCGAGCGCCTCCAGCGCCCGTACGAGCGCGTCGCGCCCGGCGAACTGGCGGTGCAGCGTGGCCCTGCTGATCCCGGCCGCTCGGGCGACCTCGTCCATCGTGGCGGTGGATCTGCGGGTGAGGAGGGCCGCTGCACTGCGCAGCACGTGGTCACGGTCGACAGCCATGAGACAAGGGTAACCCATATGAGACACTCATGTCTCATCGGAAGCGTTGACGTCTCACACATCCCCCGCTCGGCCGGGGTCGGGGTTCCTCAGTCCTCAGTGCCAGGGCAGCCGCGCGCGGCGCTCCCAGTACGCCCCCGGCTCCTCGGCGAGGGCGTCGAGGCGGGCCAGCCGGTCCTGGCCGAGATCGACGACGGCGGCGTGCAGGTTCGAGGCGAGCTGGCCCGCGGTGGCCGCGCCGGAGAGAACGACTCCGGCCCAGGGCCGGCACAGGACGAAGGCGAGGGCGACGGCGTCCGCGCCCAGCTCGGTCTGCGCGGCCACGGCGGCGACGGCGTCCGGCACGCGCCCGGTGGCGAGGCGGCCGTTGGCCATGGCCTCCTTGACGATCACCGTGAGTCCGGCGTCGTGCGCCTCGGCGAGCGCGGGCGCTGCCGAGGTCTCGAGAACGTTATACGTGGACTGGACGGTACGGAAGAGGGGTGCGCCGTCGACGGTCACGGCGAGCGCGGCGCGGATCGCGTCGGCCTGCGCCGGCCCGCTCGTGGAGAAGCCGATGGAGAGGCCCCCGGCCGCGGCTTCGGCCAGCTCGGCGTGGAGTTTCCTGTCGGTGAGGGCCGGGCTGTCCGGGGTCACCGAGTGGATCTGGTAGAGGTCGAGCCGGTCACCGAGCAGCTCCGCGGTCTCGGCGCGCTGCCGCTCGTAGGTGGCGAGATCGTGGTCCTTGACCTCGTGCGCCTCGGCGTCGGTGCGCCAGTCCGCCGTGTAGGTGTAGCCCCACTTGCTGCCGACCACGACGTCGTCGACGCCGGGACGGGAGCGGAGCCAGTCGGCGAGGAACTCCTCGGCGCGGCCGTACGAGCGGGCCACGTCGTAGTAGCGCACGCCCTGCGCGTAGGCGGCGTCGAGGAGTTCGTGGGCGCGCTCACGCAGGGCGTCGACACTGCGTACGGCCGGGAGGTCGTCCTCGCGGCCGAGGGTGATGTAGCCGGGGCGGCCCACCGCGGCCAGGCCGAGCCCGATGTGCGCGGTGGGAGTCGTGGCTGAGGCGAGGCGGGCGAAGGGCATCGCGGGCTCCGTTTCGATCGGCTCCGTACGGCTCCCGACCAACGTAACCCGCGATGCCCCCGCCCCACCGGACCCACCGCTTCTTCCGCCCGGCGCTGCCACTTCCTGCCCGACAGCGCTCGAACTTGCCCAGCGTCGCTCACATTTGCCCGGCACTAACTGTTCTCGGCCGGAGGCTGATGTCGGCCGGAGGTTCGCTCAGGTCCGGGGCCGACCGTTCCCGGACCGCGTCACTTCTTCCGCTTCGCCGTGGCCCAGGTGTGCTGTGCGCTCACGTCGGACCTGATCTCCGCGAGCTGCACGGCGACCGCGCTCGGCGCCGTACCGCCACGGCCGTCGCGGGAGGCGAGCGCGCCCGGCACGTTCAGGACGGACCGCACCTCGGGGGTCAGCTGCGGGGAGATCTTCGCGAACTGCTCGTCGCTCAGGCCGTCGAGCTCGATGCCCTCGGCCTCGGCGACCTTCACGCACTCGCCGGCGACCTCGTGCGCGACACGGAACGGCACGCCCTGCCTGACCAGCCACTCGGCGATGTCGGTGGCGAGCGAGAAGCCGGCCGGGGCCAGTTCCTCCATCCGCTCGCGGTGGACGGTGAGGGTGGCCATCATGCCGGTGAAGGCGGGGAGCAGGACCTCCAGTTGGTCGCAGGAGTCGAAGACCGGCTCCTTGTCCTCCTGGAGATCGCGGTTGTACGCGAGGGGCAGCGCCTTGAGCGTGGCCATCAGGCCCGTCAGATTACCGATGAGGCGCCCGGACTTGCCGCGCGCCAGCTCCGCGATGTCCGGGTTCTTCTTCTGCGGCATGATCGACGAGCCCGTGGAGAACGCGTCGTGGAGCGTGACGAAGGAGAACTCCTTCGTGTTCCAGATGATGACCTCCTCGGCGATCCGGGAGAGGTTCACACCGATCATCGCGGTGATGAAGGCGAACTCGGCGGCGAAGTCGCGGGACGCCGTGCCGTCGATCGAGTTCGCTGCCGAGCCGTGCTCGAAGCCGAGGTCCTTGGCGACCGACTCCGGGTCGAGGCCGAGGGAGGAACCGGCCAGCGCGCCCGAGCCGTAGGGCGAGACGGCCGTGCGCTCGTCCCACTGGCGCAGGCGCTCGGCGTCCCGGGACAGCGCCTGGACATGCGCGAGGACGTGGTGCGCGAAGAGCACGGGCTGCGCGTGCTGGAGGTGGGTGCGGCCGGGCATCGCGACGTCCGGGTGGGCCTCGGCGAGGCCGATCAGCGCGTCCTGGAGGTCGGCGGCCAGGCCGCCGATGATCCGGGCGTGGTCGCGCAGGTACATCCGGAAGAGGGTGGCGACCTGGTCGTTGCGGGAGCGGCCGGCGCGCAGCTTGCCGCCGAGGTCCGGGCCGAGACGCTCCAACAGGCCGCGTTCCAGGGCGGTGTGGACGTCCTCGTCGGCGACGGTGCCGACGAAGGAGCCGTCCGCCACATCGGCTTCGAGCCGGTCCAGGCCTTCGAGCATCCGGGTCAGCTCGTCGTCCGAGAGGAGGTCCGCCTTGTGCAGCACGCGCGCGTGGGCACGCGATCCGGCGATGTCGTAGGGCGCCAGCCGCCAGTCGAAGTGGACGGACGCGGACAGCCTGGCCAGGGCCTCGGCGGGACCGTCGGCGAAACGGCCGCCCCAGAGCCGTACGTCACCGCTGTTGCTGCTCACTTGCGTTGCTCCTCAAAGATGGCGGTGTGCGACCGCCTCCGCACCCAGGAAAGTGAGGAGGCGGCCGTCAGGCTAGTGCGTACGGGGTGGGCTTCGGTGTCACCCCAGGTCGCGCTTGGCGGCGATCTTCGACGACAGCCCGTAGATGTCGATGAAGCCCTTGGCGGCCGCCTGGTCGAAGGTGTCGCCCGTGTCGTAGGTCGCCAGGTCGAAGTCGTAGAGCGACGCGTCGGAGCGCCGGCCGGTGACGACCGCGCGCCCGCCGTGCAGGGTCATCCGGATGTCCCCCTCGACCTGCCGGCCGGCCTCGTCGATGAAGCCGTCCAGCGCGCGCCTGAGCGGGGAGAACCACTGGCCGTCGTAGACGAGTTCGCCCCAGCGCTGTTCGACCTGCCGCTTGTAGCGGGCCAGTTCACGCTCGACCGTGACGTTCTCCAGCTCCTGGTGCGCGGTGATCAGCGCGATCGCGCCCGGAGCCTCGTACACCTCGCGGGACTTGATGCCCACGAGCCGGTCCTCGACCATGTCGATCCGGCCGACGCCCTGGGCGCCGGCGCGCTCGTTGAGCTGCTGAATGGCCTGGAGGACGCTGACGGGACGGCCGTCGACGGCGACCGGCGCGCCCGCCTTGAAGGAGATGACGACCTCGTCGGCCTCGCGGGGTTCGGCCGGGTTCGCGGTGTACTCGTAGATGTCCTCGATCGGCGCGTTCCAGATGTCCTCGAGGAAGCCCGTCTCGACGGCCCGGCCGAACACGTTCTGGTCGATGGAGTACGGGGACTTCTTGCTGGTGGCGATCGGGAGCCGGTTCGCCTCGCAGAAGGCGATCGCCTTGTCGCGGGTCATCGCGTAGTCACGGACCGGGGCGATGCACTTGAGGTCGGGGGCCAGGGCGACGATGCCGGCCTCGAACCGCACCTGGTCGTTGCCCTTGCCGGTGCAGCCGTGCGCGACCGTGGTGGCGCCGTGCTTGCGCGCGGCGGCGACGAGGTGCTTGACGATCACCGGCCGGGAGAGCGCGGAGACCAGCGGATAGCGGTCCATGTAGAGGGCGTTGGCCTTGATCGCCGGGAGGCAGTACTCGTCGGCGAACTCGTCCTTCGCGTCCGCGACCTCGGCCTCGACGGCACCGCAGGCGAGCGCGCGCTTACGGATGACGTCCAGGTCCTCGCCGCCCTGGCCGACGTCCACGGCGACGGCGATGACCTCGGCGCCGGTCTCCTCGGCGATCCAGCCGATGGCGACGGAGGTGTCCAGACCGCCGGAGTAGGCGAGTACGACGCGCTCGGTCACGGGATTCTCCTTCGCAGTGCATCCGCTGGTATGCATGAGTATGCAGAACCCTGCATGATTCGTCAATCGAGACTCACCCTCGGGGGCCTCGGGACGTCCCGGGGTGAACACGCCGGGGAAATCCTTAGACAAGCGAAGCACCTTGCCCGATAATCGTTAGACATGGGAAAGACTTATGAACGCATCGACGGCCGGCTGCGCACGTTCATCGAGGCCCAGCCACTCTTCTTCACCGCGACCGCGCCGCTGTCCCCGGACGGCACGATCAACCTCTCCCCCAAGGGCGTCACCGGTTCGTTCGCCGTGCTCGACGAACGAACCGTGGCCTACCTCGACTTCGCCGGCAGCAACGCGGAGACCATCGCGCACCTGCGGGAGAACGGCCGGGTCACCCTCATGTGGTGCGCCTTCCAGGGGCCGCCGAACATCGTGCGGGTGCACGGCCACGGCGAACCCGTCTTCCGTGACGACCCGCGCTTCAAGGAACTGCTCACGCACTTCCCCGGCGTCGACCCCACCCCGCACGGCCTGCGCGCGGTCATCGTCGTGACGGCCGAGCTCGTCCGGGACACCTGCGGCTACGCGGTGCCCTTCATGTCGTACGACGAGGACCGCGACCTGCACGCCAAGCGCTTCGGCCGCGAGGACGACACCTCCCTGAACACCTACTTCAGCAAGAAGGAGCACATCGCGACGAGCCTGGACGGCCTACCCGGGCTGCCGCTCCCGCTGCCGCCCACTACCGTCTGAGCCATGCGCCTCGGAGCCGTCGCCCTCGCGTCCGCGTCCCTTCTCGCCCTCGCCCCGAGCGGGCCGCCGCCCCTGCCCGAGCAGCTCGCGGACACCGGCGGCGGCAGCCAGCTGATCACCGCACAGGCGCCGCGCGCCGACGCGACGTCGGGCACGCTCACCTGGTGGGACCGGCGCGACGGACACTGGGTGAGAACCGGGTCGGCGGTGGCGCGCTTCGGGGCCAGGGGGCTGGTCGAGGGCGGCTCACGCAGACAGAGCACGAACACGACACCCACGGGGCTGTACGGCCTCCCGTACGCGTTCGGCATCCGGAAGGCCCCGGACGGCACCCGCACCCCCTACCGCCGGGTGCGCCAGGAGTCCTGGTGGTGCGAGGACAACGACTCCCGCTCCTACAACCGCTGGACCGAGCCCCGCCCCGCCGACTGCCGGGCCACCGAGTCCGAGCACCTGATCACGTACGACCCGCAGTACGCGTACGCCCTCGTCGTCGGCTTCAACTACGACAGGCCGGTACGGGGTCGCGGCGCCGGCATATTCCTGCACGTCGACGGGCGCGGGGCGACCGCCGGCTGCGTGTCCGTGCCGGTGGAGGCCATGCGACGGATCCTCGCCTGGGTCGATCCCTCGCGAGCACCGCACATCGCGATCGGAACGACGGGAGGAGGCACCGCCCTGACCCGGTACTGAGGTGCCGGGGGCGACGAGGCGGACCTGCGGCTCGTCGCCCGGCGCTCTCGATGCCCGGCGCCCGGCACCAAGCGCCCAGTGACCGGGTCCAGGTGCCCACGTGCGTGTGCCCACAAGCGTGTGCCCACCCGTGTTGGCCCACTCGCGTTGACCCACCCACGTTGACCGACACCAATGTGCCAACACATGTGGGCCAACGTGCGTTCGCCGATGCGCAGCGTGCCGAATACCCGAATCGTCCCCGTCCGTGCGGCCACCTGCCCCGCCGGGGGCCACCGGCACTCACGGAATCGGGACCGGACTGCGCAGCCACTGAACGCACAGCCGTCGGCGCCCGTATCTCTGGGCCAGGGGACCCCTCCCCTCACCCCGTCCCCAACGGACGTCCACGGAGGAACCGTTGTCCACGATCGCCGGTGGCCGCGCCGCGCGGCGCCAGACCCTGCGCCGAATCCGCCCACGACGCTCCCCCGCAGTCCCCCTGCTGCTCGCCGTCTGGGCGGGCGCGGCCGGGGTCATCTGGCTGTGGTGGAGCAACACCCCGTCCATCGCGGACGACAACAGCAAGATCCTCAACGCGGGCCGCATCACGGGGCTGCTGGCCGGGTACCTGATGGCATTGGTGGTGCTGCAGATGGCCAGGGTGCCCGCCCTGGAGCGCCGGGTGGGCTCGGACCGGGTCGCGCGCTGGCACGCGATGAGCGGCCGGTACACGCTCTGCCTGGTCCTCGCCCACCTCGTCCTGATCATGTGGGGCTACGCGCTGCAGGCGGGCAAGAGCTTCGGCGACATCGTCCAGCAGACCATCGACTCGATCGACCAGTTGCCCGACATGGGCAAGGCGGCGATCGGCACCGGTCTGCTGTTCCTCATCGGTCTGCTCTCCATCGGCCCGGTGCGCCGCAGGATGGGCTACGACACCTGGTACCACATCCACCTGCTCACCTACGCCGCCGTCTTCCTGACCTTCTGGCACCAGCTGTCCACGGGCAACGAGTTCGCCGTCGAGCCGACCGCGAAGACCGTCTGGTACGGGCTGTACGGGTCGGTGACGGCGCTGGTCCTCTGGTACCGGATCCTCGCCCCGATCCGGCTGAACCTGAAGCACCGGATGCGGGTCGAGGCGGTCGTCGAGGAGACGCCCGGCATCGTCTCGGTGCTGATCAGCGGACGCAAACTGCACCGTATGGGTGCGGAGGCCGGGCAGTTCTTCCGCTGGCGCTTCCTCGCGCCGGGCATGCGGCTCAGCTCGCACCCGTACTCGCTGTCGGCGGCGCCGCGCCCCACCATGCTGCGCATCACGGTGAAGGCGATCGGCGACCACAGCTCCGCGCTGCGTGACCTGCGGCCCGGCACCCGGGTCTGGGCCGAGGGCCCCTACGGAGCGCTGACGGCGGCCAAGCGCAGCCGCGGCAAGGTCCTGCTGGTGGCCGGCGGTGTCGGCATCACGCCGATGCGGGCGCTGTTCGAGACACTGCCCGGCTCGGCGGGCGATCTGACCCTGCTCTACCGGGCCAACACCACCCAGGACCTGGCCCTGTGGGACGAGCTGGCCTCGATCGCCGAGGAGCGCGGGGCCCGGCTGATGTACGCGGTGAACAGTCCCGAGGGAGAGCGGCCGGACATCTCGGCGGAGACCCTGAGCCGGAAGCTGCCCGACATCGACCACCACGACGTCTTCATGTGCGGGCCGCCCGGCTTCGCGCAGCAGGTCTACGAGGCACTGCGCGGCGCGGGGGTCCCCGCCCGCCGCATCCATCACGAGTCGTTCGAGATGTGAGCGACGGGAGTCAGGAGCGATGAAGAAGAGCCACCCCATTCGACGTGCCGTGCTGGCCGGCGCCGCCACCGTGTCCGGGATCGTCCTGCTGCTGTCGCTGAAGCCCGCCTCCGATCCGGCGTCCGCGTCGGCGCAGGGCGCGGCGGCATCGCAGCAGTCGGCGGCGGCGCAGGAGTCGCCCCAGGGCGGCACCGCGCAGCAGTCGTCCTCGGGTGCCCGGACCGTCACCGGCGACGTGGCCCAGACCCAGTACGGCCCTGTCCAGGTCCGTGTCACCGTCAGCGGCGGCAAGGTCACCAGGTCCGAGGTCGTCCAGATCCCGAGCGGTGGCCGCAGTACCGAGGTGAGCAACAGCTCGGTGCCCAAGCTCAACCAGGAGGCCGTCGCCGCGGGCAGCGCCGACATCGACGCCGTGTCCGGTGCCACGTACACGAGTGCCGGGTACAAGAAGTCGCTGCAGTCGGCGCTCGACAAGGCGAAGGCCCAGGGCGGCGGGGCGTCGGGGTCGGCGGGGACCGCCGGTGCCGCGGGCCCGGCCGGCTCGGCGGGCTCGTCCGGTTCCTCCGCGGCACCCCAGGCTCCCGCCGCGCAGGCCCGCACCGTCACCGGAAACGTGGCCCAGACCCAGTACGGCGCCGTCCAGGTCCGTGTCACCGTCAGCGGTGGCAAGATCACCAAGGCCGAGGCCGTCCAGGCGCCCAAGGGCGGTCTGAGCGACCAGAAGACCGCGATGGCCGTTCCCAAGCTCAACCAGGAGGCCGTCGCGGCCGGAAGTGCCGACATCGACGCCGTGTCCGGCGCGACCTACACCAGTACGGGATACAAGCAGTCCCTGCAGTCGGCCCTGGACAAGGCCGGTGGCTGACCCCTCCCAGGAGCCGCACGCGCTGCGGCACGCAGAAGAAGTCATGGGTACCGTCTTCTCGTTCGACGTGCGCGGCGGCGAACCCGACGTCGTCCGGGCCGCGTTGGATGAGGCGGTGGCCGAACTCCACAAGGTGGACGAGGTGTTCAGCACCTATCGCGAGGACAGCCAGCTCTCCCGTCTGGCACGCGATGAGCTGAGCGTCGAGGAGTGCGATCCGGAGGTCGGCGAGGTGCTCGGCCTGTGCGCCGAGGCGGAGCGGCTGAGCGCGGGCTGGTTCAGCACGAGGTACGGGGGGCGGCTCGATCCGACCGGCCTGGTGAAGGGCTGGGCCACCGAACGTGCGGCCCGCCGCATGGCGGCGGCCGGCGCGAGCGGGGTGAGTGTGAACGGGGGCGGTGACGTCCAGCTGTTCGGAGTTCCCGGTTCCCACCGTCCCTGGCGGGTCGGCGTCTCGGATCCGCTGCGTCCCGGTGGGCTCGCGGCCGTGGTCTCCGCCGCCGGTGTGGACGAGCTGGCCGTGGCCACCTCCGGCACCGCCGAGCGCGGCGCCCACATCGTCGACCCGAGCACCGGCCGCTCCGCGGTCACCGACCTGGTCGCCGTGACCGTGGTGGGTCCCCGCCTGACCTGGGTGGACGCCTGGGCGACGGCCGCCTTCGCGATGGGTTCCCGCGAGGCCCTGAGCTGGCTGGAGTCCCTTCCGGACATCGAGGCCCTCCTCATCACGGCGGGCGACGAGGTGCGCTGCACCGGTGGGCTCGCCCAACGCCTGGGATGACCGGAGCGGCCCCATCAGGGGGCGCGGGGAACCGCGCGACCAGCCCGTGCGGTCCGCAGCCGAACACGAGCATGCGGACATAGGACATACGGCATACGGCATACCGAAAGGGAGGGGCACCCCCGGTCAGGGGTGCCCCTCCCCTCGCGACTCCGTCAGTGGTCGTTCTGGGCCAGCCGCAGCAGATGGTCTGCCAGCGCCTGCCCGCCCGTCGCGTCCCGGCTGATCAGCAACAGTGTGTCGTCGCCGGCGATCGTCCCGAGGATGTCGTGCAGTTCCGCCTGGTCGATCGCCGAGGCGAGGAACTGCGCGGCCCCCGGCGGGGTGCGCAGGACCACGAGGTTCGCGGACGCCTCCGCGGAGATCAGCAGTTCCGAGGAGAGCCGGCGCATCCGCTCCTCCTTCGCCGACTCCCCCAGGGGCACGCGCGGGGTACGGAAGCCGCCCTCGCTCGGCACCGCGTAGATGAGGTCGCCGTCGTTGTTGCGGATCTTCACCGCGTTCAGCTCGTCCAGGTCCCGGGAGAGTGTCGCCTGCGTGACGTTCAGCCCGTCGTCGGCGAGGAGCTTCGCCAACTGGCTCTGTGAGCGCACCGGTTGCCGGTTGAGGATGTCCACGATCCTGCGGTGGCGTGCGGTACGGGTCTGCGGCACGGCAGGCCCGGCATGCTCGTGGTCCTGCGCCTGACTCATCGTCGTCGTCCCATTTCTCAGGATCCATCCCCGTTGACTGCGTCGAGGACGCCGGGAAGGGCTCCGAGCAGGACGTCCACCTCGTCGTCGCTCAGGTTCAGCGGGGGCATCAGCCGTACGACATCGGGGGCGGGCGCGTTCACCAGGAGACCGGCGTCCTGAGCCGCTTGCTGCACCTGGGGCGCGAGCGGCTCGGTGAGCACGATACCCAGGAGCAGGCCGGCGCCCCGGACGTGGTCGACCAGCGGGTGTCCGAGTGACTCGATCCCGTCCCGCAGCCTGGCGCTCGTACGCTTCACGTTCTCGAGGAGCCCCTCGGACGCGATGGTGTCGAGAACGGCGAGTCCGGCGGCGCAGACGACCGGGTTCCCGCCGAAGGTCGTCCCGTGCTGACCGGGCCCCAGGAAGCCGGCGGCCCGGCCGAACGCGACGGTCGCGCCCAGGGGCAGTCCGCCGCCGAGACCCTTGGCGAGCGTGACGATGTCCGGCAGGACGCCCTCGTGTGCCTGGTACTCGAACCAGTGGCCGGTACGGCCGATTCCGGTCTGCACCTCGTCGAGGACCAGCAGCGAACCGGTGGCGGCGGTGATCGCGCGGGCCGCCTTCAGGTAGCCGGCCGGTGGCACGACCACACCGTTCTCGCCCTGGATCGGCTCGATGACGACGAGCGCCGTGTCGTCGGTGACAGCCGCGGCCAGCGCCTGCGCGTCGCCGTACGGAACGTGTGTGACGTCACCGGGCAGGGGCAGGAAGGGCTCCCGCTTGCCGGACTGGCCGGTGAGCGCGAGGGCGCCCATGGTCCGGCCGTGGAAACCGCCCCGGGTCGCCACCATGTGCCCGCGGCCGGTCAGCCGGCCGATCTTGAAGGCGCCCTCGTTGGCCTCGGCGCCCGAGTTGCAGAAGTACACCCTGCCGTCGCGGCCGAAGAGCTGGAGCAGCCGTTCGGCGAGCGCGACGGGCGGCTCGGCGACGAAGAGGTTGGAGACATGGCCCAGCGAGGCGATCTGCGTGCTGACGGCCTCGACGATCGCCGGGTGGGCGTGGCCGAGCGCGTTGACCGCGATACCGCCGACGAAGTCGAGGTACTCGTTGCCGTCGGCGTCCCACAGCCGGGTGCCCGCGCCGCGGACGAGGGGGAGCCGCGGGGTGCCGTAGTTGTCCATGAGCGAGCCCCGCCACCGCTCGGTCAGTTCCTGGTTGGCGGTCATACGGCGTCCCCCTCCTGCGCGTCCGGCACGACCATCGTGCCGATCCCCTCGTCGGTGAAGATCTCCAGCAGGATCGAGTGCTGGACCCGGCCGTCGATGACGCGGGCCGTGGTGACGCCGTTGCGTACGGCGTGCAGACAGCCCCGCATCTTCGGCACCATGCCGCTGGCCAGTTCGGGCAGCAGCTTCTCCAGTTCGGAGGCGGTCAGCCGGCTGATCACCTCGTCGCTGTGGGGCCAGTCCTCGTAGAGGCCCTCGACGTCCGTGAGGACCATGAGGGTTTCGGCGCCAAGTGCCGCAGCGAGTGCCGCAGCCGCCGTATCAGCATTGACGTTGTAGACATGTCCGTCGTCCTGGGAGCGGGCGATCGAGGAGACGACCGGGATCCGGCCGTCGACGAGCAGCGCCTCGATGGCGCCCGTGTCGACGGCGGTGATCTCGCCGACCCGGCCGATGTCGACCGGTTCGCCGTCGATCTCGGGCAGATGCTTGGTGGCGGTGATGGTGTGCGCGTCCTCGCCGGTCATGCCGATGGCGAGCGGTCCGTGCTGGTTGAGCAGTCCGACCAGCTCACGCTGGACCTTTCCGGCCAGCACCATCCGTACGACGTCCATGGCGTCCTCGGTGGTCACCCTGAGGCCCGCCTTGAACTCGCTGGCGATGCCGTGCCGGTCGAGCTGCGCGCTGATCTGCGGGCCGCCGCCGTGCACGACGACGGGCTTGAGCCCGGCGTGGTGCAGGAAGACGACGTCCTGTGCGAAGGCGGCCTTCAGCTCCTCGTCGATCATGGCGTTGCCGCCGAACTTGATGACGACGGTCTTGCCGCGGTGCCGGGTCAGCCAGGGCAGCGCCTCGATGAGGATCTGGGCCTTGGGGAGTGCGGTGTGCTTCCGCGTGATGTGGCTCATGAGGAGTAGGCGCTGTTCTCGTGGACGTAGTCGGCGGTGAGGTCGTTGGTCCAGATGGTGGCGGTGGCGGCGCCCGCGGCGAGGTCGGCGACGATGTGGACCTCGCGGTAGCGCATGTCGACGAGTTCGCGGTCCTCGCCGACCCCGCCGTTCTTGCAGACCCACACGCCGTTGATGGCGACGTTCAGCTGGTCCGGCTCGAAGGCGGCCCCGGTGGTACCGATGGCGGACAGCACGCGTCCCCAGTTGGGGTCCTCACCGTGGATCGCGCACTTGAGGAGGTTGTTGCGGGCGATGGAGCGGCCCACCTCGACGGCGTCCTCCTCGGTCGCGGCGCCCACCACCTCGACCCTGATGTCCTTGCTGGCGCCCTCGGCGTCCCGGATGAGCTGCTGTCCGAGGTCGTCGCAGACCGCTCGTACCGCCTCGGCGAACTCCGCCGGGTCGGGGGTGACCTCCGAGGCGCCGGAGGCGAGCAGCAGCACGGTGTCGTTGGTCGACATGCAGCCGTCGGAGTCGACCCGGTCGAAGGTGGTGCGGGTGGCGGCGCGCAGGGCGCTGTCGAGGGTCCCGGTGTCCACGTCCGCGTCCGTCGTGAGGACGACGAGCATGGTGGCGAGGCCCGGAGCGAGCATGCCCGCGCCCTTGGCCATGCCACCCACGGTCCAGCCGTCGCCGGTGCGCACCGACGTCTTGTGCACGGTGTCGGTGGTCTTGATGGCGATGGCGGCCTTCTCGCCGCCGTGCGGGCCGAGCTGGGCCGCGGCCGTCTCCACACCCGCCAGCAGCTTGTCCATCGGCAGGAGGACGCCGATGAGTCCGGTGGAGGCCACCGCGACCTCGCCGGCGTTGAGGTCGAGTACCGCGGCGGCCTTCTCCGCGGTGGCGTGGGTGTCCTGGAAGCCCTTGGGGCCGGTACACGCGTTGGCGCCGCCGGAGTTGAGGACGACGGCGGAGACCTGGCCGCCTTTGAGGACCTGCTCGGACCAGAGCACCGGCGCGGCCTTCACGCGGTTGGAGGTGAAGACGCCCGCGGCGGCCAGACGGGGCCCGTTGTTGACCACGAGGGCCAGGTCCGGGTTGCCGTTCCCCTTGATGCCTGCGGCGATGCCGGAGGCGGTGAAGCCCTTGGCGGCGGTGACGCTCACGGTGCCACTCCGATCGTGGTGAGACCCAGCTCCTCGGGGAGCCCGAGGGCGATGTTCATGCTCTGGACGGCCCCGCCGGCCGTGCCCTTGGTCAGGTTGTCGATGGCGCTGATCGCGATGATGCGGTGCGTGGCTTCGTCGTGTGCGACCTGGACCTGAACGGCGTTGGAACCGTAGACGGACGCGGTGGCGGGCCACTGCCCCTCGGGCAGCAGCCGGACGAAGGGCTCGTCCGCGAACGCCTTCTCGTACGCGGCCCGTACGGACTCGGCGGTGACCCCGGCTCTGGCCCTGGCGCTGCACGTGGCGAGGATGCCGCGGGGCATCGGGGCCAGGGTCGGGGTGAAGGAGACGGTGACGGGCTCGCCCGCGGCACCGCTCAGGTTCTGGATCATCTCGGGGGTGTGCCGGTGCCCGCCGCCGACGCCGTACGGGGACATGGAGCCCATGACCTCACTGCCGAGCAGATGGGGCTTGGCCGCCTTGCCCGCGCCGGAGGTCCCGGAGGCGGCGACGATCACGGCCTCGGGCTCGGCGAGTCCGGCCGCGTAGGCCGGGAAGAGCGCGAGGGAGACGGCCGTCGGGTAGCAGCCGGGTACCGCGATGCGCTTGGACCCCTCCAGCGCGGCGCGGCCACCCGGCAGTTCGGGAAGGCCGTAGGGCCAGGTGCCGGCGTGCGGCGAGCCGTAGAACCGCTCCCAGTCGGCCGGGCTCGCGAGCCGGAAGTCGGCGCCCATGTCGACGACGAGGACGTCCGGTCCGAGCTGCGCGGCGACGGCCGCGGACTGCCCGTGCGGCAGCGCGAGGAACACGACGTCGTGCCCGGCCAGCGCCTCGGCGGTCGTCGGCTCCAGGACGCGGTCGGCGAGCGGCGGCAGATGCGGCTGCAGCGCGCCCAGGCGCTGGCCCGCGTTGGAGTTGCCGGTCAGGGCGCCGATCTCGACCTGGGGGTGCGCCAGGAGCAGACGCAGCGCCTCGCCGCCCGCGTACCCACTCGCTCCCGCCACTGCTGCGCGTACCGCCATGGAACCCTCCTCCTAGATGGCATGACTATACGTATCGATGCACGTTTATGCAAAGAGGTCATGGGAAGGCCCGGACGCGGGTCAGGGGTCGGCGGCGAGTGCGCCGAGGTGCGCGGCGCGAGGTGCGCGGAGTCGGCAGCGTCCGCGGAGCCCGGGTCGACGATCGTCGGATGCGCGCGCGGGGCTCGGTGCGGTCACCCACCACGTGGTCCCACCCATGCGCACAGCGTAGATCGCGGCACGCACGGGTGGGATGGTCCCTCCCCGCCGGGGAGGGAAAAGGAGGCGGGAAGCGAAGCTCGGAGGTGGCGGAGGTCAGGAGCGCGAGTCGCGGGGCTGGGCCGCGCGCTGCGCGTTCCGCTCCTTGATGCGCTCCTCTTCCTCGCGGACCTCGGCCTGGGTGGCGCGCTCCCGGCGCAGCCAACCGGGGTCGTCCTGCTTCAGCGCGTCGATCTGCTCCGTGGTGAGGGGCTCGGTGACCCCGCCGCGCGCGAGCCCGGCGATGGAGATCCCCAGCCGCGCGGCGACCACGGGCCGGGGGTGCGGACCGTTGCGCCGCAGTTCCTGCAGCCACGCGGGCGGGTCGGTCTGCAGCGCGTTCAGCTCGGCGCGCGAGACGACGCCCTCCTGGAACTCGGCGGGGGTGGCTTCGAGGTACACACCCAGCTTCTTCGCCGCGGTGGCGGGCTTCATGGTCTGGGTGGTCTGGTGCGGCGTCATGGTGTCAAGGGTATCGAGCGTGTGCGCGACCTCCGACCACGACCGATAGCCTGGCGAGGTGACAGGCTCGGAAGTACCTCCTTCGTTCCGGCTCGCCTATGTCCCGGGAGTGACGCCCACGAAGTGGGTGCGGATCTGGAACGAGCGGCTGCCCGACGTCCCCCTGACCCTCGTCGCGGTGTCCGCCGCCGAGGTGTTCGACGTGCTGCGGGACCGTGGCGCCGACGCCGGATTCGTACGGTTGCCGGTCGACCGGGAGGACCTCAGCGCGATCCCGCTCTACACC
The DNA here is from genome assembly GCF_040608315.1 of Streptomyces sp. NPDC005195. NCBI lineage: Bacteria > Bacillati > Actinomycetota > Actinomycetes > Kitasatosporales > Streptomycetaceae > Streptomyces > Streptomyces sp. NPDC005195. Next base: position 19,732 of record NZ_JBEXHZ010000029.1, on the reverse strand, counting down.
GAGACGACGGTCGTGGTGGTCCCCAGGGATCACGTCGTGGCGGCGGTCGACGAGGTGAGCGCCGAGGATCTGGCCGACGACATCGTGCTGCACCCGCTCGACGACACCCTCGGCTGGGAGCGTCCGCCGGGCCGGCCCGCGTTCGAACGACCCGCCACCACGGAGGACGCCATCGATCTCGTGGCGGCGGGCGTCGGGCTGCTCGTCGTGCCCCAGTCGCTCGCGCGCCTGCACCACCGCAAGGACCTCACCTACCGGCCGCTCACGGACGCCCCCGAGTCACGCGTCGCGCTGTCCTGGCCCGAGGAGGCGACCACCGATCTGGTGGAGGACTTCATCGGGATCGTCCGGGGCAGGACCGTCAACAGCTCACGCGGACGCTCGCAGACGTCGGCGTCCCCTTCGGGCGCGGCATCGGGTTCGACGTCGGATTCGGCTTCGGCTTCGGGCAAGAGCCGGCGTCCCGAGTCGGGTGGCGGGCGGAAGAAGCCCGCGGGTGGCAGGGCGAGCGGCACGGCGGGGGGCCGGGCGGGCGGCAAGAACCCCCGCGGCGGATCCGGAGGCTCCGGTGGCGCCAAGAGCGGCCGGCGGGGCAAGCCCCGCCGGCAGTCGTGAGCAGCCCATGGGTGAGTTGTGGCCGGTGGCCGACGTCCTGGCGTACCTGACCGGGAGCTGGCGGGTGGAGCGTTCGGTACGGGATCGCGCGAGCGGCGCGGAGGGCTGTTTCACCGGGACGACCGCGTTCTCACCGCTCGACGACGGCGGCGACGGGCTGCTCCATCACGAGTCCGGCCTCTTCACCTGGCAGGGCTCGTCCAGGCCCGCGGAGCGCACGCTGTGGTTCCTGCCCGGACAGCGCGCGGGCACCGCGGCCGTCCGGTTCTCCGACGGCCGCCCCTTCCACGACCTGGACCTGACCACCGGCCGGCACGTCGCCGACCACCCGTGCGCGGCGGACCTCTACCGCGGCGAGTTCACGGTGTCCGGCGCGGACCGCTGGCGCACGCGGTGGCGGGTGGGCGGGCCCGCCAAGGACCTGCTCCTCACCACCGAGTACACGCGGACGCGCTGAGAAGGCCGCCGACGAGACGGACGGACCTGCCGGTGCCGCGGTACTAGCTGTACCAGCCGTACCAGCTGTACTAGCCACGCTGTGCCGACGCCTCGAGGCGCAGGTTCCAGCGGCCGTTGTGCCCGGTGAGGGTCATCGTCGACAAGGGGCGCACGTCGATGTTCCAGTACGTCGTCGGCTGGGCCCGCAGCGCGTAGACGAGCGCGGCCCGCACCACGGAGGGTTCCGCGACCGCGATGATCCGGCCGCCGTCGTCCGCCGGGCGGGTGTCGAGCCAGCCGCCGACACGGGAGATGAAGGACATCAGGGACTCGCCGCCGTGCGGGGCGGAGCGCGGGTCGGCGAGCCAGGCGTCCACGGCCGACGGCTCGCGGGCCATCGCCTCGCCCAGGGTGAACCCGCGCCAGCGGCCCATGTCGCAGTCGCGCAGCGCGGGTTGGACCAGCGGCGCGAAGCCGAGCGCGTCACCGGTGGCGCGGCTGCGCGGGGTCGGTGAGCAGTAGCGCAGCTCGGCCGCCGCCAGCGGCACCAGATCGGGGGCGGCGCGCTGCACTTCCTCCCAGCCGGCCTGGTCCAGCGGCCGGTCGTCCTCGAAGCGCTCGGCGAGCAGCGACGAACTGCGCGCGGCAGCGACGAACGTGACCCGAAGATGCATGGGCAGATCGTGGAGCGCGGGACTCCGCAGGTCAAGGGGGGCTACGCTCGGTGTTCGCGGGCTTACCGCGGTGCGAGTGCCATCCACCGGTCGGGGCGGTCCAGCGGCTTGAAGCCGAGCTTCTCGTAGACGCCGTGCGCGTCGTGCGTGGCGAGCAGGACCCGGCGCAGACCGAAGGGTTCGAGGTGGTCGCGGACGGCTGCCACCAGGGCGGAGCCCAGTCCCTTGCCGCGGACGGACGGGGCGACGTAGACGTCGCAGAGCCAGGCGAAGGTCGCCTCGTCGGTGACCACTCGGGCGTACGCCACCTGCTCGCCCGACGGGCCGTCGTACACCCCGAAGTTGAGCGAGCCGGCGATCGCGCGCTCCTGCTTCTCGCGGGGGAGGCCCAGGGCCCAGTACGCGTCCGTGGAGAGCCAGTGGTGCACGCGGGCGACATCGATGCGGGCCGGGTCCGTGGAGATCTCGTAGCCGCCGGGGAGCTGCTGTGGGTCGGTCATGCGGGGAGGCTCGCAGGTCGGCGCGGCGGGGTCGAGCGGTTTTCGTCACCGCCGCGAGAAGCGGGGGCCGGATGCGTGGCAGGCCGTCGGGAGCTGCCCCGGGCCCGGCGCAGCCTCCCGCCCCCGGCGGCCCGGACTCAGCACGGCGCCCGAGCCCCGGCGGCCCGGACTCAGCACAGCGTCCCGGCCCCGGCGGCCCAGGTCAGCGCAGCGTCTCATCATGGGCGGCGCGCAGCCGTCGTACGCCCTCCGTGATCTCCTCCGTGCCGGCGACCGCCGCGAAGCTCAGGCGGAGGTGGGCGGCCGGGGGTTCGGCGCTGAAGTAGGGGCGGCCGGGGGTGACGGCCACGCCCGCCCGCAGGGCCGCGGCGGCCAGGGCGGACTCGTCGGAGCCGTCGGGCAGCCGGAGCCACAGGTGGTATCCGCCGTACGGGATGTGCGGCAGGGCGAGTTCGGGCAGCCGCAGCCGCAGCGCGGCGGTCATGGTGTCCCGTCGGTTCCTCAACTCGGCGGAGACGGACCGCAGATGACGGGGCCAGGCCGGCGATCCGACGAGTTCGAGCGCGGCCTCCTGAAGCGGACGCGGCACGAAGAAGGTCTCGACGACCTGGATGGCGCGCAGCCGTTCCAGGACCGGGCCGCGCGCGGCCAGTACGCCGACCCGGAAGCTCGGCGAGGTCGCCTTGGTCAGGGAACCGACGTGCACCACGACACCGTCGGGGTCCTCGGCGGCCAGCGGGCGCGGCAGCGGGCCCGCGTCTTCGTGCACGAGCCGGCGTACGAAGTCGTCCTCGACCACGAACGCGCCGGCCTCGCGCGCGATCCGCAGCACCGCGCCCCGGCGCTCGGGGGCGAGCACGGCGCCGGTGGGGTTCTGGAACAGCGGCTGGCAGACGAAGACCCGGGCGCCGGTGGCCCTGAAGGCGTCGGCGAGCAGATCCGGCTTCACCCCGTCGGGGTCCACCGGCACCGGCACGGGGCGCAGTCCGGCGGCGCGGGCGATGGCCAGCATGCCCGGGTAGGTGGGTGACTCGACGAGGACCGGTGCGCCGGGCGGGGCGAGTGCGCGCAGGGTGGTGGTGAGCGCCGACTGGCCGCCCGCCGTGACGAGCACCTCCGCGGCGGTGATCGCGCCGCCGATCCCGCGCGCGAACCACTCGCGCAGCTCCGCGAGCCCCTCCACCGGGGGCCGGGACCAGGCGCCGGGGCGGCGGCCCGCCCGGGACAGGGCCGCGCCCATGGCACGCTCGGGCTGGAGCGAGGGGTGCAGATAGCCACCGTTGAACTCGACGACGCCGGCCGGCGGGGCGGCCAGCGTGGCCAGGACTCCGGAGGCGTCCACCGTGCGCGGAACGAGTTCGGCCGCGGCGTCCGCGCTCAGCGCGACCTCCTGCCAGGAGGTGTCCCCGGCCGGCGCGTCGGGGGTCCGGGGGCGGGCCCGGAAGGCGCCGGCGCCCGGTCTGGTGACCACCAGGCCCTCGGCGGCGAGCTGCGCGAGCGCTCGTGACACGGTCACCGGGCTCACCCTGAAGCGCTCCACGAGAGCTCTGCTCGACGGCAGCTTTCCACCAGGTGAGTAGCGGTTGACCTCCTGTCGCAGCTGTTTCACCAGTTCTGCCACACTGCTACTCTGCTGCATGAGAGCACAGAGTAGCGCTACCGAGAGGTCGGGGATAGCGGTCGCCACCCCCGGGGCGAACACCCGGGCCGACCGCCGCTCCGGGACCCTCCAGGCCGCCCTCGGCGTCGTCGCCTTCTCCCTCACCTTCCCCGCCACCGCCTGGGGCCTGGAGGGCTTCGGCCCCTGGTCCCTGGTCGCCGTGCGCAGCGCTCTCGCGGCCGTCGTCGCGGGCGGCTGTCTGCTGGCGCTGCGCGTGCCCGTACCGGCGCGGGAGTACCGGGCGGGGCTCGCCGTGGTCGCCGCGGGTGTCGTGCTGGGCTTCCCGTTGCTGACGACGCTCGCGCTGCGGACGTCCACCACCGCGCACGCCGCCGTGGTCGTCGGCCTGCTGCCGCTGACGACGGCGCTGTTCTCGGCGCTGCGCACCGGCGCGCGGCCCTCCCGGCTGTTCTGGGGCGCCGCGCTGGCGGGCGCGGCCGCCGTGATCGCGTTCACGGTGCTGCAGAGCGGCGGAGCGCTGACCAGGGCGGACGCCTGCCTCTTCGGCGCGCTGCTGATCTGCGCGGCGGGCTACACCGAGGGCGGCAGGCTCGCTCGGGCGATGCCGGGGTGGCAGGTGATCGGCTGGGCGCTGGTCCTGTGTCTGCCGCTCTCGCTGCCGGGCGCGCTGGTGGCCCTGTCGTACGAGCCCGCGCGGCTGTCGGCGCACAGTGTGGCGGGGCTGCTGTGGGTGGCGGTCGGGTCGCAGTTCCTGGGGCTGGTCGTCTGGTACCGCGGTATGGCGGCGATCGGGATTCCGAAGGCCAGCCAGTTGCAGCTCGCGCAGCCGCTGCTCACACTGGTGTGGTCGGTACTGCTCCTCGGCGAGCGGCTCACACCGGCCGCTCCCCTGACGGCGGCGGCCGTACTGGTCTGTATCGCCCTCACCCAGCGAGCGCGGGGCTGAGCAGCACACCGGTGCCGGGATCGACCGGCACCACCAGCCGTGGGCTCACGGCCACGGTCCACCACTCCCGCAACTGGCGAGGGAGACCTCAGATGCGCGCAACCGAGGGCGACCAGCTCGTACAGCACGGCAGGGTCGTCGGACAGCACGACAAGGTCGCGGAGATCACCCAGGTCATGGGCAAGGAGGGGACTCCCCCGTACCGCGTCCGGTTCCCGGACGGGCACGAGGCCGTCTGCTCGCCCGGCCCCGACTCCGAGATCCGGCACAAGGACCCCATGCGGTAGTCCCGCCGCGACGGCCGGCGACATTCGTGCGGTGGTTCACCGCACCGATGTCGCCGGCTGCCGGTAGTGGTCGGCGACGACCCGCGTCATCGCGCCGAGGGGATCGGAGCCGACCCCCTTGGCGGAGAAGAAGACGTGGCCGCCCACCTGGGGATACGTCCGCGCGAAGGTGAGATGCCGGGAGAGTTCGGCCGGGTCCTGCCAGGCCGCGGGCTGCGCCGGGTCCCCGGCCTTGTAGAGCGCCTCGCCCACGTACAGCCGCACGCCGGTGTTCTTGGTGACGGCCGCCCACCAGGGCACCAGCTTCGCGTAGTCGGCGGCGGCGAAGCCGAGATTCCAGTAGACCTGCGGGCAGATGTAGTCGATCCAGCGTTCACGGACCCACTTCCTGGTGTCGGCGTGCAGATCGTCGTACGTCTCCACACCGGCCCGGGTGTCCGAACCGTGCGGGTCGCTCGCGGCGTTGCGCCACACTCCGAACGGGCTGATGCCGAAGCGCGTGGCGGGGCGGATCTGCCGGACGCGGGCGCCCATCTCCCGTACCAGCCGGTCGATGTTGTCGCGCCGCCAGGCGGCCCGGTCCGGGAAGCCCGCGCCGTGCGCCGCGTACGCGGCGCCGTCGTCGAAGGCCTGTCCCGCGACCGGGTACGGATAGAAGTAGTCGTCCCAGTGCACCGCGTCGACCGGGTACTTGCGCACCGCGTCGAGCATCGCGTCCTGCACGAAGGTCCGCACGGCCGGCAGCCCGGGGTTGTAGTACATCTTCCCGCCGTACCGGACGACCCAGCCGGGGTGCGTACGCGCCGGATGGTTCGCCGCCAGCCTTCCCGGGTCGGTGTGCGTGGCGATCCGGTACGGGTTGAACCAGGCGTGCAGTTCGAGGCCCCGGGCGTGGGCCTCGGTGACCGCGGTGCCGAGCGGGTCCCAGCCGGGGTCCCGGCCCTGGACGCCGGTGAGGTACTGCGACCACGGCTCGTACGCCGAGGGCCACAGGGCGTCGGCCGCGGGGCGCACCTGGAAGATCACGGCGTTGAGACGGCGGCGGACCGCGGTGTCGAGGTGGCCGACGAGTTCGGCACGCTGCCGGTCCGGGGAAAGTCCTGCGCGCGAGGGCCAGTCGCGGTTCAGGACGGTCGTCAGCCACATGCCGCGCAGCTCCGCGGAGGCGCGGGGCCGGCCGGGCGGGCCGGGCGGCCCCGGGGTGCCTCCGATGACGGGTCCCGCCACCGAGTCGCCCGTGGCGACCGGTCCCGCGAGCGCCGCCGCCGCGGCCACCGTGAACGTCCGCCGTGACAGCAGCCCCATCCGCGCACTCCTCTTCACCCTGTGGACCCGTCCGGTCACGGATCGTCCCGTCGTCGCCCAGCATGCCCGCCCCGGGCGATCGATCATCGATACTTCGGAGTAACGTGCACGATCGGAGCAGGCACCGAACAACGGGGGACCTGCGAGGCCGTAGATCAGCGAAGGGGACGATGTGACCGACATCGAACGCGTCGGAGTGGTGGGCTGCGGCCAGATGGGAGCGGGCATCGCCGAGGTGTGCGCCCGTGCGGGTCTTGACGTCAAGGTCGCCGAGACCACGGGCGAGGCCCTGGAGATCGGCCGTACCCGGCTGTTCAACTCCCTCTCCAAGGCGGCCGAGCGCGGGAAGATCTCCGCCGACGAGCTCGCGGCCACCCAGGACCGGCTGAGCTTCACCACCGATCTCGGCGAGTTCGCCGACCGGGACCTGGTGATCGAGGCCGTCGTCGAGAACGAGCAGGTGAAGACCGAGATCTTCCAGGTGCTCGACCAGGTGGTGACCCGCCAGGACGCGATCCTCGCCTCGAACACCTCCTCGATTCCATTGGTCCGGCTCGCCGTCGCCACCTCGCGCCCCGACCAGGTTGTCGGGATCCACTTCTTCAACCCGGCGCCGGTGCAGCAGCTCGTCGAGCTGATTCCGGCACTGACCACCTCCGAGGGCACCCTCGGGCGGGCCCAGCTGTTCGCCGAGAAGGCACTCGGCAAGCACGCGATCCGCGCCCAGGACCGCTCGGGCTTCGTGGTCAACGCGCTGCTGATCCCGTATCTGCTCTCCGCGATCCGGATGTTCGAGTCGGGCATCGCCAGCCGCGAGGACATCGACAACGGCATGGAGATGGGCTGCGCCCACCCGATGGGACCGCTCAAGCTCTCCGACCTGATCGGCCTGGACACGGTGGCCTCGGTCGCGTACTCGATGTACGAGGAGTACAAGGAGCCGCTGTACGCCGCGCCCCCGCTGCTCCAGCGCATGGTGGACGCGGGACGGCTCGGCCGGAAGTCGGGCTCGGGCTTCTACACCTACGGCTGACCTGCGCGAACTCCCTCGCCGCGAGTCCCCTCGTGACATACCGAAGGCCGCTCCCCCGCCGTCCGGGGAGCGGCCTTCGGCAACTCGTCACCAGGACAAGGGAGTTGCGAGGGTTTCCGAACGGAACCCACGCACTTCCCTTCGGAATCGTCTCCCTCGGACTCGTCTCCAGGCCTCGCCGAACGGAGCGAGGCCGCTGCGGGCGGAACCGGGATCCCCTCCCGCGCGCCGCGGCGGGGGCTCACGGCCGTGCGTCCTAAGCTCCGTCCCCGTGACAGACATCGAACGCCTGATCCCGCTGGAGCGGACTGCCGAGGAGGAGCGCGCCAAGCTCGCCGGCCTCTCCGGAGCGGAGTACGAGGACCAATGGCGGATCTGGCGACACGCTTCCGATCTGGTACAGGCCGCGATCGCCGAGCACGCGACCGCGTCCGGGGAGGATCGGTCCGACGTGGAACAGGCCGTGAAGAAGGCGGCGCGGTGCGCGGACGAGGATCCGTGCCAGTAGTCGTTCTCCGCGTGGCAGACCCGCCGGCCCGCGGGGTGGCGCGCCTGACGCTCAGCAGTGGTGCAACGCCGGCGTGTCGACACCCCGGACGTCCGCGTCAAGGTACACAGCGCCCACCCGGACGTTCTTGCCTCCGGTGGCGTCGATGGGCCCGGCACCCTTTGTGGTGCCGGGCCCACGCCGTTCACACGCCGTGTGCGCGCCGGGCCCGCATATGCCGCTCGCACACGCTCCCCACGCGCCCACCAGGCGAGTTGACTTTCCATGCACATGTAAGGGATGTGACGACTACGGAAAGGAGCGGACACGTGACCGCCGACCCGGAGCATCCCGTGGTCCATGGAGAACTCGCAGAGTTACGCCGCAGACTCGACGTGGCACAGGCCCGCGTCGAGGGAGGACTGACCCTGCTCAGTCATCGCGCCGAACAGACCGCCAAGGACGTGGACGACCTGAGCACACGCGTCGTCGCGATGGAACACACCCGCTGGCCACTGCCCGCGGTCGCGGCCATCACGGCCGTGGGCGCACTCGCCGTGGCGGTCTGGCAGGCCCTGGGCCACTAGGTCCCCGGACGCCGTCGGGGAATCGATCAGGGCAGGGCGTCCTGTCCGAGCCTGAGGTGGTGCAGGAGGAGTAGCGCGGCAGCCATGTTGGCGGCCGGGACCTCGCCGCGGGCGACCATGTCGGGGACGAGCTTGAGGGGAACCCACTCCCGACGGTCGGACTCGAAGTCGTCCACGGGGTGTCCGATGTACGCGCCTTCGTCGGCCCAGAAGATGTGGTGCCGGGCGTCGGTGAGCCCGTTGGAGGGCTCGACGCTCATCAGCGGGCGCAGGGGCCCCGGCCGCCAGCCGGTCTCCTCCTCCAGTTCGCGGGCCGCCGCGACGGCGATGTCCTCGCCGTCCTCGACGACGCCCGCCGCGAGTTCCCACCCCCAGCTGTCGGTGATGAAGCGGTGCCGCCACAGGAGCAGCACCTCGTTGGCGTCGTTCACCACGGTGGCCACGGCCACGGGCCGCAGCCGTATCAGGAAGTGATCGAGGTGCCGGCCGTCCGGCAGCTCGACATCTGCGAGATTGACGCTGAACCAGCGGTTTGCGTACACAGTTTGTTCGTTCAGTTTCGTCCACTGCACGGTTCTGCCACCTTCCGCCGAGTAGATGGCAATATCGCAGCAGAAGCGGCCTGACAGCAGGCGCACAGCGGCGCACGGCGCGAGACGGGCCCGGTGGTCTAGAGCGGTACGCGCAGTGCTCCGTCGATGAGTTCGGCCGCCTCGGCCGTGCCCGCGCAGCCGCTGCGCACCAGGTGCTCGCGTACCGCGCGCAGTCTGTCGCGCAGCCGCTGGGACTCCATTCCCCGCGCCTGCTCGGCCATCTGGACGGCGGTGGCCACCGCCTTGTCGGCATTGCCCTGACGCAGCTCGATCTGACTCAGCATGGCGAGCCGGTGCACCCTCCCCCGGTCGTGCGCCGGGGTGTCCACGGCCGCGGCGGCGTGCGCGGCCGCGGCCACCAGGTCGCCGAGGCTGAGCAGCGCCTCCGCCACTTGTACGTTGACCAGGCCGGGCTGGACATAGCCGGTCTCGTCGGGCTCGTAACCGCGCCGGATGCGCTCGGCGGCCTGCTCGGCACGCCGGATGCAGGACAACGCGCTGCTGCCGTCGCCGAGGTGGGCGTAGGCCTTGGCCTGCATCGCGTAGAGGTCGGAGGCGAGCGCGGGGGTGATGTGGCGTCCGGCGGCGCGCAGCGCGGCCTCCGCGAAGGCGACGGACTGCCGGTACTCCCGCATGAACAGCGACTGGTTGACCAGCAGCGCTATGACGTAGGCGCCGAGCCCCCGGTCCCCGCTGGCCTTGGCCAGCCGCAGAGCCTGGTGGAAGTAGCGCTGGGCGAGCCCGTGCGCGTCGGAGTCGTACGCGCAGATACCGGCGACGGCGACCAGGCCGCCCGTCGCACGGTGCAGTTGGCGGCCGGTGGCGTCGGTGTAGCTGCCGCGCAGCAGGGGCGCGGTCTCGGCGTTGAGGAAGCCGACGATCCGGGTGCGGGTCGCGACGCCGCCGGCCTTGCGGTACATCTGCTCGTAGTGCGCGCGGGCCGAGCGCAGCATCTCGATGTCGGCCATGCTCACGTGATGGCGGCCGCCGCGCGAGACGTCCACGTCCTCGGGCGGGTTCTCCCACTCCCACACGGGCATCACGGCGGGCGTGCCGGTGACCGCCGGTGCGCCGAGGATGTGCGGGCGCTGCTGTTCGTCGGAGCGCCACAGGGCGGTGGCCCGTTCGACGAAGCCGGAGAGGGACGTGCCGTGCGGAGCGGACGGCTCGCCCGGCACGCCGAGTCCGATGTCGTCGAGCGTCACGGGCCGGTGCAGGCGTGCCGCGAGCACCTCACAGATCAGGTCGGGCACCTGGCCGCGCGGGCGCTGGCCCTTCAACCACCGTGCCACGGCCGTGTGTTCGTACCTGAGGGCGAGGCCGCGTGCCCTCCCCGCCTGGTTGACATGGGCCGCCAGTCCCGCGTGCGAGATGCCTGCCTCGTCGAGAATGGCGTCGAGGAGAGTGTTGGGCTGCATGAGGGCCCCCCGGTGGCTCGGTGCCGTCGGCGCCCACAGTGCCGACGGTGCCGACACAGTAGTACGTCCCCCTTCACACGGGGTGTGAACGGAATGCCCGTATCCGTGCCGTACGCGCGCTGTCGCGGAGCGTTCCGGGCCGGTTGACTGAACTGCCTCGCAAGAGGCCGGCCGGGCCGCCGGCTCCCCCTCGTACAGTGCGGCGGCCCGCCACCGCGCCGTCCGCCCAGCCGCCTGCCCGACACTCCGTGGCGGGGCGGACGGCTCCGCCGGTCCTACCGCCCCGGGGTGACGGTCCGTCGGCCACGGCGCTTCGTGGGGCGTCGCGCGGTCCCGGTCCCCGTAACTCCGCTAGCGGGGCACGTGGTGGGCCACGGGGCGGTCCTGTTGCACGGGGGTGCGCGGACGGTCGTTGCGCAGGACCAGGACGGCCACGTCGTCGGCGGGTCTGCCGCGCGTGTGGCGCAGCAGCCCCTTCAGGACGGTGTGCAGGACGAACTGAGGTGCCGCGGGGCGGATCCGGACGGCTTCGGTCAGCGCGCTCGGCAGCGGGAAGAACCGGCCGCGGCCGTCACGCGCGTCCTCCACGCCGTCGGTGTGCAGGAACAACGCCTCGCCCGGCAGCAGTTGACCGCAGCGCACCAGGGGCAGCTCCGCCGGGAGCGGGAACGGCCCGAGCGGCGGCAGGGGTTCACCGGCCGACAAGCGCTCGACCCGGCCGCGGCCGGCCGCCGGTGCGGCGTGGCCGGGCAGCCGGTACGGCCAGGGGTGGCCGCAGTTCAGCGCGTACACCTCCCCGTCGCGGCGGATCTCCAGCAGCAGTACGGTGACGAACTCCTCGGCGACCGGACTCTCGGGGGCCGCGCCCGCCGCGGGGTGCTCGGCCTTCGCCCGCTCGCGCAGATGCCGGGCCAGGGCACGCTCCAGTCGTCCGAGTACGCGCCCGAGTGAGGGCTCGTCGTGGACCGCCTCGCGGAAGCTGCCGAGGACCGCGGCGACGGTCCCGAGCGCGCCGAGGCCGTGCCCGCGGACGTCACCCATGACGATCCGCACCCCGTGTTCGGTGGCGATCACCTCGTAGAGATCGCCGCCGATGTTCGCGCCGCGGTCCGCGGAGACCTGGGCCGCGGCGACGTTCAGCCCGTCGATGCGCGGAGGCAGCGGGCGCAGCAGCACGTTCTGGGCGGCGCCCGCGACCTCGCGGACCTGTCTGAGCTCTCGCAGGAGCGTCCCCCTGACGTGGAGTATCAGCCCCGTTCCGACCACGAGGAAGACGGCGCTGGAGACCAGCCGGGGCCCCAGCCCGTCCTGCTGGCCCAGCGGACAGGTCATCCTGTACGTGATCGCGATCGTGCCCCAGACGGTGGGCAGCCCCAGACTCAGCGCCCGCCGCAGGGGCGGCCGGTCGGCCCGCCGGACCGACCGGTCGAGGTCATCGCGCGGGCCGCTCCCGCGGGGGTTCCGCGACGGCCGCACCCGGCGTCCGCCCCGGCGCACAACCTGGACGAGCCCGGCGCGCAGACCGTCCGCCCGGCTCCGCGCCGCGAGGCTCGTCCGGGCCTGCCCCCGTGCGTTCGTCCGGAGCCGCGCCCCGCCGGGGGCCCCAGCCTTGATACGGATCATGCCGATGGCCCCCCAATAGGCCCGACAGCGCGGACGGCCTCCGTGAGACCGGTCCGATTCTGTCGACCGGATGCCCCGGTCGGGCCATATCCCCCGCACTTCCCACCCGAACGAGTGAGACACCCCTCACCGCTTGCATTTATGCAGGTGGTCGGCCCTTGTGGGGGGGTGGGTGGAGGGCGCGGCCCGTCGAGGTCGGGTGCGGGAAACCGCGCTGGTCGACCACGGACAAGCCGTGGCCGACCAGGAACCCGCAGTCCCCCGGCCTCACCGGGCGGAGGCCGTCGCGGAGCTACCCGCGCAGCACCGCCCCGGCCCGCTCGCCCGCGAGGGCCACCGCCGCGTCACGGGCCGCCGACGCCTCGTCGACGGTCAGGGTCCGGTCGGCCGCGCGGAAGCGCAGCGCGTAGGCCAGGGACTTCTTGCCCTCGCCGAGCTGCTCGCTCTCGTAGACGTCGAACAGCCGGATGGACTCCAGGAGGCCACCGGCGCCCTCACGCAGCGCCGCCTCCACCTCCGCGTGCGGAACGCCTTGGTCGACGACCAGGGCGACGTCCTGCGTGGCGACCGGGAACCCGGAGATGCGCGGCGCCTGCAGTGCTCCGGCGCCCGCCTCCTCCAGACGGTCGAGGTCGAGCTCCATCGCACAGGTGCGTCCGGGCAGGTTCAGCGCCTTCAGCACGCGCGGGTGCAGCTCACCCGCGTGACCGATGACCTGCTCCTCACCGTCGAGCACCACGGCCAGTTCGGCGCAGCGGCCCGGGTGCCACGGCCCGTAACGGCCCGCGCGGACGACGAGCTCGGCGCCCGCCTCACGGGCGACGGTCCGTGCCGCCTCCACCGCGTCGGCCCAGTCGGCCGGGCGGCCCCTGCCCCACCAGCCGGCCTGCTCGCGGGCGCCCGTGAGGACGACCGCGACGTGCCGGGGCTGGACGGGGAGGATGGCGGTGAGCGCCGTGATCTCCTCGTCCGTGGGACGCCGGTCCACCGGGAGCCGGGACGCGATGCGCTGCTCCCCATGGGGGTGGAAGACCAGTCCGGTCTCGAACAGCCCCAGGTCGTGCGCACCGCGGCCGTCGTTGCGGCGCAGCGCGCCGAGCAGGCCCGGCAGCAGCGTCGTGCGGAGCGCGGGCTCCTCGTCGGACAGCGGGTTGACGAGCGTGACCACCCGCCGGTTCGGGTCGTCCGCGGCCAGAGCGAGCTGGTCGAAGACGTCCACGCTGAGGAACGGGTAGTTCAGCGTCTCGACGAGTCCGGCGCCGGCCAGCGCCCGGCCGACCCGGCGGTGCAGCCGCTGGCGCTCGGTCAGACCGCGGCCGGCGGGGGGCCTCGGCAGCGTGGAGGGCAGGTTCTCGTAGCCCTCCAGACGGATGACCTCTTCGGCCAGGTCGTTCGGCGCCACCAGGTCGGGCCGCCAGGACGGCACGGTGACGATCAGTTCGTCCTGCCCGTAGACGTCGCAGCCGACCTGCTGGAGACGGCGTACGACGGTCTCGCGGCCGTAGGCGACACCGGCCACCTTGTCCGGGTGGTTCGCCGGGGCGGTGATGGTGTGCGGTGCGGACGGTGTGATGACCTCGGTGACCCCGGCCTCGGCGCTGCCGCCCGCGAGGAGGACCAGCAGGTCGACGGTGCGCTGCGCGGCGGCGGAGGAGGCCCCCGGGTCGACGCCCCGCTCGAAGCGCTTGGACGCCTCGGAGGCCAGCTTGTGACGGCGTGCGGTGCGGGCGATGGAGACCGGGTCGAAGTGCGCGGCCTCGATCACGACGTCGCTGGTGGCGCGCGTGGTGTCCTCGTGGTCGGCGATCTCCGTGTCGGCACCGCCCATGACGCCCGCCAGGCCGATGGGCCCGCGGTCGTCGGTGATCACCAGGTCCTCGGCGTCGAGGACCCGCTTGGTGCCGTCCAGTGTGGTGAGGCGCTCACCCTGCTCCGCCCTGCGCACGCCGATCGTCCCCTGGATGAGGGAGCGGTCGTAGGCGTGCAGGGGCTGGCCGAGCTCCAGCATCACGTAGTTGGTGACGTCGACGGCGAGCGAGACGGGACGCATCCCGGCCTTCTGCAGCCGGCGCCGCAGCCAGATCGGGGAGCGTGCCTCGGAGGACAGTCCCGTCACGGTGCGCGCGGTGAAGCGGTCGCAGCCGAGCGGCTCGGAGACCCGCACCGGGTAGCCGAACGCGTTCGGGGCCGGTACGTCGAGCAGCGCCGGGTCGCGCAGCGGCAGCCCGTACGCGATGGCGAGCTCGCGGGCGACGCCGCGCATCGACAGACAGTCGCCGCGGTTGGCGGTGACGGCGATGTCCAGGACCTCGTCGACGAGTTCCAGGAGCTCGATCGCGTCGCTGCCGACCTCGTGCTCGGGCGGCAGGACGATGATGCCGCCACTGCCGTCGTCGCCCATGCCCAGCTCGTCACCGGAGCAGATCATGCCGTGCGAGGTCCGGCCGTACGTCTGGCGCGCGGCGATCGCGAAGTCACCGGGCAGGACGGCGCCCGGCAGGACCACGACGACCTTGTCGCCGACGGCGAAGTTGCGGGCGCCGCAGACGATCTCCTGGGGCTCACCGGTGCCGTTGGCGGTGCCGACGTCGACGGTGCAGAACCGGATGGGCTTCTTGAAGCCCTCCAGTTCCTCGATGGTCAGCACCTCGCCGACGACGAGGGGGCCCTTGAGGCCCGCGCCGAGCTGCTCCACGGTCTCGACCTCGAGGCCCGAGGAGATGAGCTTGGCCTGGACGTCGCGCCCGGTCTCCGTCGCCGGCAGGTCGACGTACTCCCGCAGCCAAGAAAGCGGGACCCGCATCAGATCTCCATCCCGAACGGCCGGGTGAACCGGACGTCACCCTCGACCATGTCTCGCATGTCTTCGACGTTGTGGCGGAACATCAGCATCCGCTCGATGCCGAACCCGAAGGCGAATCCGCTGTACTTCTCGGGGTCGACGCCCGCGGCGACCAGCACGCGGGGGTTGACCATGCCGCAGCCGCCGAGTTCGATCCAGCCCTCGGAGGAGCAGGTGCGGCAGGGCCGGTCGGGGTTGCCGACCGAGTCGCCGCGGCAGACGTAGCACACCATGTCCATCTCGGCGGACGGCTCGGTGAACGGGAAGAAGTTCGGGCGCAGCCGGGTCTTCATGTCCGGGCCGAAGAGCGACTGGACCATGTGGTCGAGGGTGCCCTTGAGGTCGGCCATGGTCAGGCCCTCGTCGATGGCGAGCAGCTCGACCTGGGTGAAGACGGGGGTGTGCGTGGCGTCCAGCTCGTCGGAGCGGTACACCCGGCCCGGGCAGATCACGTAGACCGGAGGCTCGCGGTCGAGCATCGAGCGGATCTGTACGGGCGAGGTGTGGGTGCGCAGCACGATGTTCGACTCCTCTTCGTGGCCCTTGGGGCCCTTCACGAAGAAGGTGTCCTGCATACCGCGCGCCGGGTGGTCCGGGCCGATGTTCAGGGCGTCGAAGTTGAACCACTCGGCCTCGACCTCGGGGCCCTCGGCGACCTCGTAGCCCATGGCCACGAAGACGTCCTCGATGCGCTCCGACAGTGTGGTCAGGGGGTGGCGCGCTCCGGCCGGTACCCGGTCGTACGGCAGCGTGACGTCCACCGCCTCCTCGACCAGTACCCGGGCGTCACGCTCGGCCTCCAGCTCGGTCTGGCGGGCGGCGAGGGCCTTGTTCACGGCGCCACGGGCCTGGCCGACGAGCTTGCCGGCGGCGGCCTTGGCGTGCGGGGGCAGGGCGCCGATCTCGCGGTTGGCGAGGGCCAGCGGTGAGGTGCCGCCGGTGTGGGCGACCTTGGCCTCCTGGAGCGCGTCGAGGTCACCGGCGGCCGCGAAGGCGGCGAGCGCCTCGTCCCGCATGCGCTCGATCTCTTCCTGTTTCAAGGCCTCGACCTCTACAGGGTCGTACGACTTATTCGGTGCCGACATCTCTTCCCGTGCTTCCGGTTGGCTGGCGGATGGTCCCCGTCCCGACTCGGGGGACGCGCATCGTCCCTGAAACATGAAACGGGGACGCAAAGGTGCCAAAGGCCGAGTCTAACGGGGGTGGGAGGCCGTGCCGGACTGCGCGTCCCGGCCGGGGCTCCCCGGTGTGTGCGCCCGTGGGCCCTCGTCGGCGTTACAGCAGATACGCCGGGGTGCTCACGGGCAGCGTAAATCGGAACTCGGCGCCACCGCCGGGGGCGCGGCCGACCGTGATCGTCCCGCCGTGGGCTTCGACGATCCCCTTGACGATGTACAGCCCGAGGCCCGTGCCGCCACGCTTGCTGCCCCGCCAGAAGCGGGTGAAGACGCGGTTCATGGATTCCTCCGGGATGCCGGTGCCCTCGTCGCTCACGGTCACCGAGGTGGCGGCGTGTACGGCGCTCGCGGCGGTCGCGTCGGGCGCGTCGTCTCCCCGCTCCCGCGGGGACGCCGAGGGCGTGATGTCGATAGTGACGGTTCCCTCGCCGTGGCGCACCGCATTTTCCAGCAGGTTGCTGAGCACCTGGTCGATCTTGTCCGGGTCGGCCCACAGCGGGGGCAGCGGCTGTTCGACGCGCAGCAGGAAGCGGTCGGCGGGCTGGCCCGAGGTGACGTAGGCCTGGATGTGGCGGCCGACGGCGGCGCCTATGTCGACCGGCTGGCGGCGCACTTCGAGACGCCCGGAATCGATACGGGAGATGTCGAGCAGTTCGGCGATGAGGCGGGTGACCCGGTCGGCGTCGGCGTCCACCGTCTCCAGCATCAGCTTCTTCTGGTCGTCGGTGAACCGTTCCCACTTGGCGAGCAGCGTGGCCGTGAAGCCCTTGACGGAGGTGAGCGGGGAACGGAGTTCGTGGGCGACCGTGGCGATCAGTTCGGCGTGGCTGCGCTCGGTGCGGCGGCGGGCCTCGGTGTCGCGCAGCGAGACGACGACCCGGCGGACCGGTCCGGTGGGCCGGCCGCGGACGTACCGCGCGGAGACCAGGACCTCGCGGCCGCCGGGCAGCAGCAGGTTGCGTTCGGGCTGGCCGACGCGGATCGCGAGCCCGCCGTACGGGTCGGTCAGCTGCCACCAACGGCGGCCTTCGAGGTCCTCGAGCGGGAGGGCCGCTTCCAGCGGCTGTCCGAGGGCCTCGGCGGCGGGGACCGCGGTGATGCGGGCGGCGGCGGCGTTGAAGGAGATCACCCGGCCGTGCTCGTCGGCGACGACGAGTCCGTCGGGCAGGTCGTCGGGATCGACACCGAGGTCGGCTCCGCGTTGCTCCTCGCCCCGGGGCGCGGGCGTGTCGCGCACGTCCCGTGCGCGCAGTGCGCTGTTCGCACCGCTCGTGCCGACACCCATCCCCGTATCCCACCTCTCGTCTGGCGGTGGGGGTACCTCCCTGCTCGAGCGAAGCCGAGAGCTTGGGGGAGGTCCCCCGAGCCCGTCACCCTACTAGCCGTCAGTGACGGAGCGGCACCCTCCGGAGGCACGCTGTGCACGGGCGGACGCGTAGAGACATACGGCGGCGGCCGTCGCCAGGTTCAGACTCTCGGCCTTTCCGTGGATCGGAACGCGCACGACGGCGTCGGCCAGCGCGCGCGTCTCCTCCGGGAGCCCCCACGCCTCGTTGCCGAACACCCAGGCGGTGGGCCCGCCCATGGTCCCCTGGTCCAGCTCGTCGTCGAGGTCGTCCTGCCCGGCGCCGTCCGCGGCGAGGATCCGCACACCGGCGGCCTTCAGGCCCCGCACGGCGTCCTCGACGGGGACCCCGACGGCGACGGGCAGGTGGAACAGGGACCCCACGGAGGCCCGTACGGCCTTGGGGTTGTAGAGGTCGACGGAGGCGTCGGTGAGGACGACGGCCTCGGCACCCGCGGCGTCCGCGCACCGCAGCACGGTGCCGGCGTTCCCGGGGTCGCGGACGTGGGCGAGGACGGCGACGAGCCTGGGCCGCGCCGCGAGGATCTCCTCGAACGGGGTGTCGAGGAACCGGCAGATACCGACCAGGCCCTGCGGGGTGACGGTCGTCGAGATGTCGGCGATCACGTCCTCGTCGGCGAGGTGCACACGGGCGCCCACCTCACGGGCGTCCCCGACGATGTCGGCGTAGCGCTCCGCGGCCTCGGGGGTGGCGAACAGCTCGACGAGCGTGGGGGCCGCGTCGGCGCGGTGCGCCGCCGCCTCGCGCACCGCCTGCGGGCCCTCGGCGAGGAACAGCCGCTCCTTGCCCCGGTAGTTCCTCCGGGCCAGCCGCCGCGCGGCGGCGACGCGGGGCGACCGCGGGGAGATCAGCTCGACGGGGGCGGCGGGCATGGGGTCACCTCAGGGGGTCTGCGAAGGGTGGGACGACGGTCCGTGCTGCGGGCCACGGGCGCGGGCTGTGCGGGCCGGGTGCGACCCCGGCCCGCACCCGTGCGGCACCCGTGCGGGCCGGATACGCGGGAACACCCAGGTACCGAAGAACCGAGGACGCCCCGTGGGGCAGAACGGCACGCCTCCCCCGCCGGACCCGCGGAGCGCGAACGCACAGGACCCGCAAGCCGTGAGGCAAGCGGGTCCACAGGTACGTCCGGCTCAGGCCAGTACGAGCGTCACGCGGCCTTCGGCGCGTTGACGTCCGACGGCAGCGCCTTCTGCGCGACCTCGACGAGCGCGGCGAACGCGCCGGCGTCGTTCACGGCCAGCTCGGCCAGGATCTTGCGGTCGACCTCGATGTTCGCGGCCTTGAGACCCTGGATGAAGCGGTTGTAGGTGATGCCGTTGGCGCGGGCAGCGGCGTTGATGCGCTGGATCCACAGCTGACGGAAGTCGCCCTTGCGCTTCTTGCGGTCGTTGTAGTTGTAGACCAGGGAGTGGGTGACCTGCTCCTTGGCCTTGCGGTACAGGCGCGAACGCTGACCGCGGTAGCCGCTGGCGGCTTCGAGGATCGCCCGGCGCTTCTTGTGGGCGTTGACTGCCCGCTTGACGCGTGCCACTTGTTAACTCCTTGTAGCGGGGCCGTGGTGCTGGTCACACGGCCCGAATTCGATGGGGTCCCGGTCCTGACGTACGGCGGCGAGGCGCCGGTACGTCACTTGCCGAGAAGCTTCTTGATCTTCTTGGCGTCGCCCGGGGCCATCTCGGCGTTGCCGGTCAGGCGCCGCGTCAGACGGGACGACTTGTGCTCGAGCAGATGGCGCTTGCCGGCGCGCTCACGGAGCACCTTGCCGGAGCCGGTGATCTTGAAGCGCTTGCTGGCACCGCTGTGCGACTTGTTCTTCGGCATAGCGCCGTTCTCTCCTCGTCAGTGGCGTTCCGGTGCCCGGTCGCGAAACCGGGCACGGTGGAACGTCATGTGTGTGTCGGTTGACATCCCCTGACTCGTCTCCCGGCAGGTCCTGGACTCTCGTCCCGGACTCCCCGGAGCCTTCGCCCTGGGATCAGGCTTCGGCGGAAGCCTCGGCCGGGGCCTCGGCGGTCTCGGCCTCGGTGATCCCACCTTCGGCGATCTCGCCCTCGGTGGTCTCGCCCTCGAAGGTCTCGCCCTCGATGTCGTCGATCTCACCGTCGGCGGCGTTCTGCGAGCGACCGGGGTTGGCCTTCGCTTCGGCCTTGCGAGCCGCCTGGGCCTCACGGGCCTCGGCCATCGCCTCGGTCTTCTTCTTGTGCGGACCGAGAAC
>NZ_JBEXHZ010000028.1:22397-86644 GCF_040608315.1 Streptomyces sp. NPDC005195 | reverse complement strand
CGCCGCACCGGCCGCCGACGCGACGGTGCCGTCCGCGCCGCCGGTGCGGCCGGTGCGGCCGGTGCGGCCGGTGCGGCCGGTGCGGCCGGACGACGGTGTCACCACCTCGTCGAGCCCGTCGCCCGCGGCGCCGGGCCAGGTCAGCACCGCCCGGCCGGAGCCCTCCGACCCGGACGACCTGCTGCGGTGGCCGCGGCGGGGCCACGAGGGCCCGTCCGGCGGCGGCCCCGGTGAACCTCAAATGTTGCTCTGAACGTCCGCTCCGCCGGGTTGGGCCCGTGGTCCCGGGGCCATGACCCTGTCACAGCGCGGGACGGGTCCGTCGTGGGGAGACGACAGGCAGGCCGGGCAGGGCGTGACGGAGGAGGGGACATGACGCGACTGGGGCGGCTGGGAACGGGAATCGGGTGGCGGCCGGAGATCGCCGAGGCCGTGGAGCACATGCCCGGCGTCGACTGGGTCGAGGCCGTGTCGGAGAACCTGTGCCCCGGGCACCTTCCCGAGTCGCTGCGGCGGCTGCGCGAACGGGGCGTCACGGTGGTGCCGCACGGTGTCTCGCTCGGCCTCGGCGGCGCGGACCGCCCCGACGAGTCGCGCCTCGCCGCCCTCGCCGAGCGCGCCGAGATGCTGGGCGCGCCCCTGGTCACGGAACACATCGCGTTCGTACGGGCCGGGGGCGCCCTCACCGCGTCGCCGTCGCTGGAGGCGGGGCATCTGCTGCCGGTTCCGCGCACCCGGGACGCGCTGGACGTGCTGTGCGAGAACGTCAGGATCGCGCAGGCCGCGCTTCCCGTCCCGCTGGCCGTGGAGAACATCGCCGCGCTGCTGTGCTGGCCGGGCGAGGAGATGACCGAGGGGCAGTTCCTGTACGACCTGGCGGACCGCACCGGCGTACGGCTGCTCATCGACGTCGCCAACCTCCACACCAACCACGTCAACCGCGGCGAGGACCCGGCCAAGGCCCTGGACGAACTCCCCGTCGAGGCCATCGCGTACGTGCATGTCGCCGGCGGCGTCGAACGCGACGGCGTCTGGCACGACAGCCACGCCCACCCCGTGCCCCGCCCGGTCCTCGACATCCTGGCCGACCTGGTGTCCCGGGTGACCCCACCGGGGGTCCTCCTGGAACGCGACGAGAACTTTCCCGAGCCGGGAGAGCTGGAGCGGGAACTGGCGGCGATCAGGGGGACGCTGGAGGGGGCCGGGGCGACGGTGGGGGTGAAGGGCGCCGGCGCGGCGGAGAGCGAGCCGTCGCCTGAGCCGGCCGCGTCCGACCCGACCGCCCCCGCTCTCACGTGCCCTCCGGCCGCCGGTCCCGACCTGGTTTCCGCACCCGACCCCGACCCCGCTTCCACACCCG
Organism: Streptomyces sp. NPDC005195; assembly: GCF_040608315.1. NCBI lineage: Bacteria > Bacillati > Actinomycetota > Actinomycetes > Kitasatosporales > Streptomycetaceae > Streptomyces > Streptomyces sp. NPDC005195. Next base: position 85,284 of record NZ_JBEXHZ010000028.1, on the reverse strand, counting down.
TCCCCGTCCCCGACCCCGACCCCGCTTCCGCACCCGACCCCGGCCTCGCGCCGGCCCGTCAGCGTCTCGCCCTCGCGCAGGCCGCCCTGCTCTCCGCGCTCGTCGCGGGCACCCCGGTGCCCGAGGGGTTCGACCGGGTGCGGACGGGAGTGCAGGCACGGGCCCTCACGGCCAAGCGCGCGGATGTCGTCGCGAAGGTGGCGGCGGAACTGCCCGAGCTGCTCGGCGACGGCTACCGCGCCGCCTTCCTCGGGTACGCGCAGGGCCGTCCGCTGACCGGTGGCTACCGGCGCGACGCGCTGGACTTCGCCGAGCACCTGTTGCTCGCCGGGCACCCGCGTGACGCACGGACGCGGCGGCAGTTGCGCGACTGGTGGCTGGAGCGCTCCGGTCCGGCACCCCGCTCGCAGCGGCCGCGGGCCCGGCTGGCCCGCGCCACCCGCCGGGTGCTGCTGCGCCACTGAGCCGTCCGAGCCGTCCCTCCCGACCCCGGCACGGTCCGTCCCCTGGAGTGTGCCGGGGTCGACACCGCACCCCGGACGACCGGACGACGCGCCGGGTTTCCGCTTTTTTCCACCGGTCCGCACCCTGTCCGGCACATCCCGTCCGACGATATTCGTCCCGTTCACCACCCTTTTCTTCCCGTACGGAAGTCGGCGCCGGGCTCGCAGTACCATGCCAACCCGCACCCGAAGCGCGCCAGCGTGCGGTGCCGCAACGGGAGGCACCATGCGATCCGTCAAACGCACCGGACTGGTCAGTGGGACAGGACTCCTCGTCGCCGCCCTCACGGCGACCCTCGTCGCACTGGTCTTCCCGATCTGGTCGTACGCGGACCGCTCCGGCACCGGTCTGGACTCCCTGAACACCCAGACCGTGCCGACACGGTTCGGTCCGCTGTCCGGGCTGGACCGGGAGTTCGTCACCAGGGTCAGACTGGCCGGGCTGTGGGAACTGCCCGCGGGTCAGCAGGCCGGGGAACGCGGCACCACGAAGGCCGTACGGACGGCCGGCGCGCACCTCGTCGAGGGCCACACCTTCCTGGACGCCCGCGTCCGCGACGTCGCCGCCCGGCTCGGCCTGGGCCTGCCGAACCAGCCCAACGCCCAGCAGCGCGGCTGGCTGGCCACGCTGGAGACGGCGCACGGCACGGACTACGACCGGAAGTTCGCGAACATCCTGCGAAGCGCTCACGGCAAGGTCTTCGCCGTCGTCGCCCAGGTCCGCGCGAACACCCGCAACTCCCTCGTACGGGACCTGGCCGACGACGCCAACACCACGGTGCTCGACCACATCAAGATCCTCGAAGCCACCGGGTACGTCGACTTCGAGGCGCTCGCCCGGGACGCCGCGACGGCCGCGCCGCCACTCAGCGCCTCTCCCGCCCCACCGGGCCCCACGGACTCTCCTGGCACCCCCGTCCCCGTCACCCCGTCGGCGGCCTACCCCCTCCCCCCGGCCGCCTCCCGCGCCAGGAGCTGAACACCCGAGGCCGCACCGCGACGCGAGGCCGCGTCCGAACGTCACAGACCCACAACACTCCGTCCACATGGTGAACAGACCGTGGCGCCGGACTGCCCGGGTCGCATAGAAACACGCCATGTTCTGGGTCCTTCTCCTGCTCCTGGCCTGGGCCGCCGCCGGCACGTCCTGCGTCCGGCTGTGCCTGTCCGCCGTCCGGGCCGCGGCGGCCGACGCCGACACGGCACACGGACACCACCTCACGCTCTACGAGGCAGCGTTCCTGTCCGGCGGCCCGGCCCGGGTCGCCGATCTGACCCTCGTGTCCATGGCCCGTCAGCGCCGCCTGCTGCTCGCGCACACGGGCTGGGCGACGGTCGTGGACCCGCGCGGGCGGGACGACATGGAGCGTTCCGTGATCGGAGCCATAGGTCCGCAGGGGCAGTCCCGGATAGCGCCCGTACGGGCGACGACGGCCGCCGCGGACTCGGTGCGGCGCCTCGCCGACCGTCTCGTCGCCGCCGGCCTCGCCGTGCCCGACGGCGCCCGCACCACCGTCGCCGGCGCCGTCCGCCAGGTCCAGGCCGCCTCGGCGGCCGTCCTCGCCCTCGGCGCCGTGGCCGTCCTGATGCCCTCTCAGGCGCGCGCCGACGACGTGCCGGTCGCCGTCTGGTTCGCCCTCCCGCTCATCCTCACCCTGAGCTGCCTCGCCATCGCCCGCATCGAGGTCCACCCCTACACGCGCTGGGCCTCCCCGGCCGGCCAGCGACTGCTCGGCACCCTGGCCCGGCACACCGACCCCACCGCGGACGACCGCACCTACCTCACCTCGGTCGCCGTACGGGGCATCCGCGCGGTCGGCGAACCCGATCTGCGCGCGGCCTTCGCGCACCGCGACCGGGCGGCCGGCCGACAGCGCTGACCGGCGCCCGAGGGGGCGCATAGGAGTCATTGCGGCCGACACCGGCACCCGGTGCTTTACTTCGCCCACCACCGAACGAAACATCCCCTTTGTCGCTGCCGTGCGCTGAAGGGATACGCGATGAGAGCTGCCGTCCTCTGCGGAACCGCCGGGTCCTTGCTCCTGACCGCCCTGACCGGCGCTCCCGCGGGCGGCGCCACGGCCCTGCCGGACCCCGTGGGCCTCACCGCGTCGGCCCTGACGCGCGGTACGGCCGTCGCCGCGGCGCGCGCGGCGGCCGCCGGAATCCGCTTCGGGGCCTGTTCCAAGGAGACGGGACTCCCCGCCGGCCCGCGCTGCGGCACGGTCGACGTGCCGCTCGACTACACGCGGCCCGACGGCAAGCAGATCAGACTGACCGTCAGCCGGACGAGGGCCACCGGCAAGGACACGCGCAACGCGAAGCACAAGGTGCCGCGACAGGGCGCCCTGGTCTACAACCCCGGCGGTCCGGGCGCCTCCGGCATGTACTTCCCGCTGTTCGGCTCGCTGCCCGAGTGGAAGCGGATCGCGGCGGCGTACGACCTGGTGGGCTACGCCCCGCGCGGGGTCGGCCGCTCGGCCCCCCTGTCCTGCAAGGACCCGAAGCGCTCCGTGAAGGGGCCCTCACAGGCGCCGACGTATCCCTCGGAGTCGTACAAGAAGGAGCGCATCGCGGAGGCGCAGGCGTACGCACGCGGCTGCCTGGAGCGCTCCGGCCAGGCGATCCGGCACTACACCTCGCTCAACAACGCCCGCGACCTCGACGTGCTGCGCGCCGCGCTCGGCGAGCGGAGACTGACCTTCATGGGGGCCTCGTACGGCACCTACTTCGGTGCCCTCTACGCGACGCTCTTCCCCTCGCACGTGCGCCGGATGGTCTTCGACTCGGCGGTGAACCCCGCCCCCGGGCAGATCTGGTACGAGAACAACCTCGCCCAGTCGGCGGCCTTCGAGGGCCGCTGGGCCGACTTCCGCGCGTGGACCGCCCGGCACGACGAGGTGTACGGGCTCGGCACCACCCCCGAGGAGGTGCTGCACAGCTACGAGAAGGCGCGGGCGCAGCTCGCCGCGTCACCCGCGGGCGGCAAGGTGGGTCCGGCGCAGTTGCAGGGCGCGTTCCTGGAGGCGGGGTACTACGACGGCTACTGGCCGCGGCGCGCCCTGGCTCTCGCCGCCTACCTGAAGGGCGACCCGAAGCCGCTGATCGAGCAGGCCGCGCCTCCGGAGGCGTCGGCCGGGGCGGAGAACGCGGGCGCCGTCTACACGGCGGTCGAGTGCAACGACGCGCCCTGGCCGACCCAGTGGCGCACCTGGGACCGCGACAACACCCGGCTGGCGCGCAGGGCGCCGTTCGAGACCTGGGACAACGTGTGGATGAACCTGCCCTGCGCGTACTGGCCGGTGCCCCGGCAGCGGCCCCTCGATGTACGGACGCTGCCCGGGGTGCTGGCGCCGACCCTGATCCTGGCGGCCGAGCGGGACGCGGCCACGCCGTACCAGGGAGCGCTGGAGTTGCAGCGGCGGCTGTCCGGTTCCGTGCTGGTGACCGAGAACGGAGCCGGGACGCACGGGATCGGGGGCGGCCCCAACAAGTGCGTCAACGCCTATCTCGACGCGTATCTGCTGACGGGCGGGCTGCCGGAGCGGCCCGCGATGTGCGCGCCGCGCGCGGAACCGCGACCGGCGGCCGCCAAGGCCGCCGGGCCGAAGCCCGCGGCGCCGGGCGGCCGGGCGCCGCACGCGAAGGACGTGCGGGCTTCGTAGCCGCCCCGGCCCCGCGCCGGGCAGCGGTCAGGCGAGACCCGCGACCAGTTCCGCGACGTCCTTGCGGCGGCCCGTGTAGAACGGGACCTCCTCGCGGACGTGCAGCCGGGCCTCGGAGGCGCGCAGGTGACGCATGAGGTCGACGATGCGGTACAGCTCGTCGGCCTCGAAGGCGAGGATCCACTCGTAGTCGCCGAGGGAGAACGAGGCGACCGTGTTGGCGCGCACGTCCGGGTAGCCCCGGGCCATCTTGCCGTGGTCGGCGAGCATGCGCCGGCGGTCCTCGTCGGGCAGCAGGTACCAGTCGTAGGAGCGTACGAACGGATAGACGCTGATGTAGTCGCGGGGCGTCTCGTCGGCGAGGAACGCCGGGATGTGCGAGCGGTTGAACTCGGCCGGGCGGTGCAGTGCCATGTTCGACCAGACCGGCTCCAGGGCGCGGCCGAGCCGGGTGCGGCGGAAGAGGTTGTACGCCTCCTGAAGCTGGTCGGCGGTCTCGGCGTGCCACCAGATCATCAGGTCCGCGTCGGCACGCAGCCCCGACACGTCGTACGTGCCGCGGACGGTGACGTCCTTCGCGGCGAGCTGGTCGAAGAGCTCCTGGACCTCGTCGGCGTATCCGGCACGGTCCTCGGGAAGCACGTCGCGCAGCCTGAAGACGGACCACAGGGTGTAGCGGATGACCTCGTTGAGGTCCTTGGCCTTCTTGCCGATGTTCGGGATCTTGGCGGGGGCGTCGTCACTCATGGGCCTATTCTCCCGCGCCGCCGTGCAAGCTCTGCACCGGGTTCCTGATCAGCGCGTCCAGTCCGGCGCGGTCGCCGCCGAGCTGGTCCACGGCGGCGTACGCGCTCGCGACGCAGGCGGGGATGCCGACCCCGTCGTACGCGGCGCCGCAGACCGCGAGGCCGGGGAGCCCGGCGACGTGCGCGCGGATCCGGGCCACGCGCGTGTGGTGTCCGACCGGGTACTGCGGGAGGCCGTCGTCCCAGCGGGTGACGCGGGTGGCGACGGGCTCGGCGGTCAGGCCGGTTGCCTCGCGCAGGTCGTGGCGGGACACGTCGACGAGGCCGGCGTCGTCGCGGCCCAGCACCTCGCTCTCGCCGTACCGGCCCACGGAGGTGCGCAGGACGAGCAGGCCGGGGTTCTCCTCGTCGATCCATCCCCACTTGCGGGAGGCGAAGGTGGACGCCTTGATGGTGTGTCCGTCGACGGGCGGGACCAGGAAGCCGCTCCCCTCGGGGAGGGTGCTGTCCGCGCGCCGGTAGGCGAGGGTGACCAGCGCCATGGAGGCGTACTCGACGGCGGCGAGCTCGCCGGCCGCGGCGGGTGCCTCGGCCCGCAGCAGGGCGGCGGCGGCCGGGGCGGGCAGGGCGAGGACGACGGCGTCGGTGCGCAGCACACGGTCTCCGGCCACGACGCGCCAGCCGGACCCGTTGCCCCCCGTCCGGCGCAGCTCCGTGACCGGGGCGCCGGTGACGATCTCGCCGCCCCGCGCGCGCACCGACTCGGCCACCGCGAGCGGGAGTTGACCGACACCGCCTTCGATGCCCATGAACACCGGGCCGGTCTGCTGCTGTGCGGCGGCCTTGGCCTGGACCGCGCGCACGGCCTCCGTCAGGGACGTGTGGGCGCGGGCCGCCTCGAAGAGCTGGGGGACGGCGGCGCGCAGGGAGATGCGGTAGGCGTCGCCCGCGTAGACACCGCCGAGCAGGGGCTCGACCAGCCGGTCGACGACCTCGCGGCCGAGGCGCGCCGCCACGTACTCCCCCACCGCCACGTCGTCACCGATCTCCGTGCGGGGCAGTTCGGTGTCCCGTCCGATGCGGCGCAGGCCCTCGTCGGACAGGACTCCGTGGAGGGCGGCGGCGGTGCCGGGGACGCCCATGACGTGTCCCTTGGGCATGGGCCGCAGGGTGCCGCGGGTCCACAGGGAGGCGGTCGCGGTGGCGGGCGGCTGGAGGCGGTCGGCGAGCCCCACCTCGCGGGCGAGCGCGACCGCCTCGGGGCGCCGGGCGAGCATGGACTCGGCGCCGAGGTCGACGCGGGCGCCCGCGATCTCGCCGGGCAGCAGCTTGCCGCCGACACGGCCGGAGGCCTCCAGGACGGTCACCCGGGCGCCGCGGTCGAGGAGACGGTGGGCGGCGGCCAGACCGGCGATCCCGCCCCCGATGACGACGACATGCCCCGTACCCGTACGACTGTCCTGTGCGTGCATGCCCCCACTTTCTCAGAACCCGCCGGTGCGTCCGCAGGGCCCCGGTGTCCGGCGCGAGTCCCGACCGTGACCTCATCGGGACCGGAACACCCCAACGTCCTGCCGGGCCCCGGCGTCGAAGAGACAGCATCCGTCGCGAGACCCGGGGGTACGCCCACATGCACACACCACGTTCGGTACGCCGCGCACGAACCGGCCGGGCCCTGGCCGGGGTCCTGCTCGTCTCCTCCCTCGCGCTGGCGGGCTGCGGCTCCGGCGGGGACGGTGACACGACGAGCATGGACAAGGCGGCGTCGGGGGACCAGAAGGCCGGCCCGGGTGCCAAGGAGGCGGTCCCCGGAGCCGCGGACAGCGCCGCCTCGGGCGCGGGCGGCTCCCGTTCCGCCGGCGCGCCCAGGCTGGAGACGAGCGGCATCATCCGTACCGCGTTCCTGACCGTGCAGGTCAAGGACGTCCCCAAGGCCCTGGACGAGGCCCGGGTCACGGCAACCGGCGCGGGCGGCTTCGTCGGTGACGAGACGACCACCAGGGACGGCCGGGGCCACGAGCGCACCCGTGTCGTGCTGCGGGTGCCCACGGACCGCTACGACCAGGTGCTCGCCGATCTGGGCGGCGCGGGGAAGATCCTGGAGCGGACGGCCAAGGCGCAGGACGTCACCGACCAGGTCGTCGACGTGGAGAGCCGTATCAAGTCGCAGCGCGCCAGCGTGGCCCGGGTCCGCGGGCTGATGGACCGGGCGGCCAGGCTCAGCGATGTCGTCGCCCTGGAAGGGGAGCTGAGCAGCCGCGAGTCCGACCTGGAGGCGCTGCTCGCCCGGCAGTCGTCGCTGAAGGACCGCACCAGCCTGGCCACCATCACCCTGTCGCTCTCCGAGACGCCGGTACGGAAGGCCGCGGAGAAGGCCGGGGAGCCCGGCTTCGTGGACGCCCTCGCGGGCGGCTGGGACGCGTTCGTCACGACGCTGCGCTGGATCGCGATGGTGTTGGGCGCGGTGCTCCCGTTCGCCGTCTGCGCGGCGGTACTCGTGGTGCTGTGGCTGCGGTTCGGACGTTCCCGGCTGCCGCGCCGGCAGGCGTCGGCACCGGCCGCGTCGGGCGCGGGTTCGCTGCCGGCGGCGCCGCCGGTGCGCGAGGAGGGCGGCAAGGACGCCTGAAACGGCGGGCCCCCGTAGCGTGTTCGCATGAGCATGAACCGTACGAGCGCGACGGACGTCGCCGGCAGCACAGGCGGGACCGGTGGGGCCACGGAGCGGCTGGTCGTCATCGGCGGCGACGCGGCGGGCATGTCCGCCGCGTCGCAGGCGCGCCGGATGCGGGGCCCGGACGAGCTGGAGATCGTGGCGTTCGAGCGCGGCCACTTCACCTCCTACTCGGCCTGCGGCATCCCGTACTGGGTGGGCGGCGACGTGTCCGGGCCGGAACGGCTGATCGCGCGGTCGCCGCAGGAGCACCGGGAGCGGGGCATCGACCTGCGGATGCGCACCGAGGTCACGGAGATCGATGTCGCGGGCGCCCGGGTGCGCTCGCGGGACCTGGAGTCCGGGGCGGAGGCGTGGACGTCGTACGACAAGCTCGTGATCGCGACCGGCGCCCGTCCGGTCCGCCCGGACCTGCCGGGGATGGACGCTCCCGGCGTGCACGGGGTGCAGACCCTCGACGACGGCCAGGCGCTCCTGGACACGCTGGCCGCGACGCGGGGCCGGCGCGCGGTGGTCGTCGGCGCCGGTTACATCGGCGTGGAGATGGCCGAGGCGCTCATCAACCGCGGCTACGAGGTGACGGTCGTCAACCGTGGCGCCGAGCCGATGGCCACGCTCGACCCGGACATGGGCCGGCTGGTGCGGGGGGCCATGTCGGGGCTGGGCATCACCATGGTCGACGGCGCCGCGGTGACCGGGATCGTCACCGGCGCCGACGGGGTCCGGGCGGTCGCCACGCAAGGCGGGGAGTACCCGGCGGACGTGGTGGTGCTCGGCATGGGAGTGCGTCCGGAGACCACTCTCGCCAAGGCGGCGGGGCTGCCGCTGGGCGACCACGGCGGGCTGCTCACCGATCTGGCGATGCGGGTGCGCGGACACGAGAACATCTGGGCGGGCGGCGACTGCGTCGAGGTCCTCGACCTGGTCTCGGGGAGCGAGCGGTACATCGCGCTGGGCACCCACGCCAACAAGCACGGGCAGGTCATCGGCAGCAACGTGGGCGGCGGTTACGCCACCTTCCCCGGTGTGGTGGGCACCGCGGTGAGCAAGGTCTGCGACCTGGAGATCGCGCGCACGGGGCTGCGCGAGAAGGACGCGCGCCGGGCGGGCCTGCAGTTCGAGACCGTCACCATCGAGTCGACCAGCCGCGCGGGCTACTACCCGAACGCGGCCCTGATGACGGTGAAGATGCTCGCGGAGCGCCGCACCGGACGGCTGCTGGGCGTGCAGATCGTCGGCCGCGAGGGTGCCGCGAAGCGCGTCGACATCGCCGCGGTGGCGCTGACCGCGGGCATGACCGTGGAGCAGATGACGGCCCTGGACCTGGGCTACGCCCCGCCGTTCTCACCGGTGTGGGACCCGGTCCTGGTGGCGGCGCGCAAGGCGGTCACGGCGGTACGGCGAAGCGCTCCGTAGGGACGCGGGGACCGCGCGACCGGCCACGCGCACGACCGGCGACACGGTCCGATCGACGATCAGCCGTCACTCCTCGCCCCCGTCGCACGCCTACGCGGACTCGTGACCGGCGTTCTGGTTGATGCGGTCTATCGCCTGCCGGGCCTGTTCGGCCGGCGGCCGCGCGGGCAGCGAGGAGACGGAACCCGAGGCGGTGACGGCGGCGGGCGGCGCGGTGGGCGGCTTCGCGTGCGCGGCCGACCGTACGGAGCGCAGCCGGTGGCTCACGGCCTCGTCGAGGGTCACCGGACGCTGCAGGCGCGCCGCGAGCCGTCCGGCCTCCTGGCCGAGCGCGGCCACGTCCTCCCAGGGGAGGTGCACCACCAGGGCGATCTCCGCCTCACCGTCGGGCAGGGCGTGCATCGGAGGAGTAACTCGGTCGTTCATCGCCTGTGTCCTCACGTCTTCCTCGCGTCGCGTCTGCGTCGCGGCGCGGGCGGTTGAGGAGACATACGCACAGGGGCGCGACAGCGTTCAGTGGCACGGGAAGGAGCGCGCGCCGGGACACGCGCCCCGCCGGTGACGGCGTGCGTGCCCTCTGGGGACGTGCGGATACCCGCGGCGCATCCAGGGCACTACTTCCTTGTGGTCATACCCGTCCATGACGTGAACCCGGTGCGTGGCACGCCCTACGTGACCTACGCCCTGATCGCCGCCAATGTCCTGGTCTTCCTCTACACGCCCGGCCTGGCCGGCTCGGTGGCGGGCGACAGCGGGCTGTCCCACCTGTGCCATCTGCAGGCGTTCCTGGACCACTACGCCGCGGTGCCACAGGAGTTGATCCACCATCGGATGCCCCGGCTCGTACCCACCGGTGAGGTCGGGGCCGGCGTACACGGGCCCGGCTGCCTGGTGAGCGCGCCGGACTACGACAAGTCGCCGCCGCTCTCCGTGCTCACCGCGATGTTCCTGCACGGCAGTTGGCTGCACCTGCTCGGCAACATGCTCTTCCTGCTGATCTTCGGCAACACCATCGAGGACCGCCTGGGACATGTGCGCTTCGCGCTGTTCTACGTGGCGTGCGGGTACGCGGCCGGATACGGCTTCGCGCTCGTCAACGACAGCTCGTCGGACCCGCTGCTCGGTGCCTCCGGGGCGATCGCCGGGGTGCTCGGCGCCTACCTGGTCCTCTACCCGAGAGCCAGGGTGTGGGTCCTGGTGCCGTTCCTGGTCTTCCTGCCGCTGCGCCTGCCCGCCTGGCTCGTGCTCGGCTTCTGGTTCGCGCTGCAGGCGGTGTACTCGTCGGGCGGCGGTGTCTCCACCGCCGGAACCGTCGCGTACGAGGCCCATGTGGCCGGCTTCCTCGCGGGCATGCTGCTGGCCTGGCCGCTGCGCCGGGGCACCCCGCCGCCGCCGGAGCCGCGCAGCCTGCTGTGGGGCAGACAGGCGCGGCACGGCTGGTGAGGCGTCAGCGCGCCGTCACGGTGTGGACGTGGTCCACGAGCCGGGTCAGCGCGTCCGGGTCCATGGCCGGCAGGACGCCGTGGCCGAGGTTGAAGATGTGGCCCTCCAGCCCGGCGGCTGCGTCGAGCACCTCTCGGGTCTTCTCCTCCACGGCCTCCGTCGAGGAGAAGAGCACGGCCGGGTCGAGGTTGCCCTGGAGCGCCTTGCCGGGGCCGACCCGGCGCGCGGCCTCGTCGAGGGGCACACGCCAGTCGACGCCGACCACGTCCGCGCCCGCCTCGCCCATCAGACCGAGCAGTTCGCCGGTGCCGACGCCGAAGTGGATGCGCGGGACGCCGTACCCGGCGACCGACTCGAAGACCTTGGCGGACGCGGGCATCACCGAGCGGCGGTAGTCGGCGGGCGCCAGGGCGCCGACCCACGAGTCGAAGAGCTGCACGGCGCTCGCGCCCGCCTCGATCTGCACCTTGAGGAAGGCGGAGGTGATCTCGGCGAGGCGGTCGAGCAGGTCGGCCCACAACTGTGGGTCCCCGTACATCAGCGCCTTGGTGTGCTCGTGGTTCTTGGACGGGCCGCCCTCCACGAGATAGCTCGCGAGAGTGAAGGGCGCGCCCGCGAAGCCGATGAGGGGCGTCTCACCCAGCTCGGCCGTCAGGAGCTTGATCGCGTCGGTGACGTACGAGACGTCGTCGGGGGTCAGATCGCGCAGCTGCGCCAGGTCGGCGCGGGTGCGGATCGGCTTCTCGACGACCGGGCCGACACCCGGCTTGATGTCGAGGTCGACGCCGATGGCCTTCAGCGGGACGACGATGTCGCTGAAGAAGACCGCCGCGTCCACGTCGTGCCGGCGCACCGGCTGCAGGGTGATCTCGGCGACCAGCTCCGGCCGGGTGCAGGACTCCAGCATCGGAATCCCTTCGCGCACCTTCAGGTACTCGGGCAGCGAGCGACCTGCCTGCCGCATGAACCACACCGGTGTGTGCGGCACGGGCTCGCGCCTGCACGCCTTGAGGAAGGCGGACTCGTACGTGGCTGTCGGCGGCTGGCCCGCGGCGGGGCGGTCATTGGCACTCACGACGGAAAGTCTCCCACGCCCCGGGGGCCCCCGGTTGCCGGGCTCCGCCGCGGACGGGCACCCCGGCCCCGGCACCCGGACCGGCTCGTTCGCGGGGCACGAACCGGACAGTGGTCCCACGCACGGGTGTCTCTCCCTGCACGCGGGCCCAGTTCCCCTTAATCTTCCCCGCATGGCTGCGGCTCAGGGACGACTGTCGGACGGCACTGGGGGAATGGACGATGCCAAGGAGGGGGACCAAGATGCGAAGGAGACTGCTCCGTTGCCGTTCCGGGCCGCCGTCGACGCGCTGAAGGGGGCACGGCTGCGTCCGGAGATCGAGATCGACCCGACGCGTCCGCCACAGCGCCTGGCCCCGTACTCGTACGCGCTGGAGGCCGCGGTCGTCGCCGAGGACGAGGATCTCGCGGACGGCCGGCTCGTCCTGCTGCACGACCCGGCGGGACACGAGGCCTGGCAGGGTGCCTTCCGCCTGGTGACCCTGATCCGCGCCGAGCTGGAGCCGGAGATGGCCACCGACCCGCTGCTCCCCGACGTCTCCTGGTCGTGGCTGACCGGCGCGCTGCAGGCCCGCGGGCTGTCGTACGGGGAGCCGAGCGGCACCGTCACCCGGGCGAGCTCGCACTATTTCGGGGGGCTGTCCGAGCGTCCGTCCGCGTCCCAGATCGAGATCCGCGCCTCCTGGACGCCGCGCGAGGGACTGGGCGGCGTACCGGACACGGCCGCGCATCTCGCCGCCTGGTGCGATCTGCTCTGCCAGATCGCGGGCCTGCCGCCGGCCGGACCGGGCGACGCCTCGGTGGTGACGCTCCCGCAGCGCCGGGACCCCCAGTCGCGCTGAGCACGCGGCGGTGAACGCCCGCCGGGGCACTCACCGAGCCGCTCACCCCACCTCCGTACGCCTCCGGCCGTCTCGCCGCCCGCTCGCCGCGCCGTTCCCCCTCACCACTCGCCACGCCGTCCCCGCACCGCTCAGCTCAGCTCAGCTCAGGGCAGCCGAGCACTCGCCGCCCCCATGCCGGGCGGCACTTTCTTGTGCGCGGGCTGACGCGTGGGCCGTGGGCGGACCGTAGAGGGGCTGGGGACGGGCTGGACCAGGGGTGGGCCGGAATGCGGGTGCGCTGCTCGCCGGCTTGGTGAGGACCGGACACGGACAGGTGCGCGAGCGCCACACGCCTTGCCGAATTCCTTACCGAGGCTTTGTCGATACGGCCACTTTCAGCCGTGTCGTGACACGGAACGACTCGGTTCGATCTTCGGATGATCGATCGCGTGTCCGAATTGCACGGATTGTTACTCACCAAATCGTGATCATTCTCTAAAGGACAACGGGTTTGGTGCCGAAGACGTCTGTGACCTTGAAAGCACGGTTCGTCCCGGCTTCATCCCCAGAGCCGGTCCCGTCCCGCACCCCAGGAGGCCTGGTGTCCGTTCTCCTCGAGCAGCCCGCAAGCCTGGTCGCCTACCGCCCGAACAAGCCGACCGCCATGGTGGTCGTGGCCGACCCACGGGTCCGTTCCACCGTCACACGCCACCTCTGGGCGCTCGGTGTGCGCGACGTCATCGAGGCGTCGTCCGTCGCGGAGGCCCGCCCCCGAATCGGCAACCCGCGCGACATCTGTGTCGCCGACGTCCACCTTCCCGACGGCAGCGGGCTCACCCTGCTGTCCGAGACCCGGGCCGCCGGCTGGCCCAACGGCCTCGCCCTTTCCGCCGCCGACGACATCGGCGCCGTACGCAACGCCCTCGCGGGCGGCGTCAAGGGCTATGTCGTCACCGGCACCCGCACCAACGTCGGGCTCCCCACCCGACCCGGCGCCGCGCCCATCGGCTCGGCCGCCGCCCGTATGCACCGCCGCCCCCCGGGTGCCCCGAGCCACCCGGGCGGCTACCGCGAGCTCTCCGGCCGTGAGGTCGAGGTGCTCCGGCTGGTGGCGGAGGGCCAGTCGAACAAGGCCATCGGTGTCTCGATGGGCCTGTCCGCCCTGACCGTCAAGAGCCACCTCGCCCGCATCGCCCGCAAGCTCGGCACGGGCGACCGTGCCGGCATGGTGGCGGTCGCCCTGCGGACGGGGATCATCCACTGACCCCGCGTACGGGAACGCCCGGCCGCACCCCGTCCACCCGTTCGTGAACGCGATCTTTCACCGACCTGACTGGTTTACGACCCTCATACGCCCGTCGACGGAACGTTCCGTCGGCGGGCGTAGTCCATACACGGATACCCTTGACAGGTGACCGACGCCCAAGAGACCGCAGCAGACAGCTCACTGCGAACCACCGGAGGCGGCCCTCCGGACGACGTCGAATCGGCGCCGATCCCTTTGCTTGAGCCCCGAGAGGGCATTCCGCCCGTCGTAGCCGACGAGACCTCGCTCGCCGAGGTGATCGCCGCGTTCGCCGCCGGATCCGGCCCCGTGGCCGTCGACGCCGAACGCGCGTCCGGCTACCGGTACGGCCAGCGTGCCTACCTGGTGCAGTTGCGCCGCGAGGGCGCGGGCAGCGCCCTGATCGATCCCGTCGCCTGCCCCGACCTGTCCGGTCTCGGCGAGGCGATCTCCGGAGCGGAGTGGGTGCTGCACGCCGCCACCCAGGACCTGCCGTGCCTGCGCGAGATAGGCATGGTTCCGACGCGGCTCTTCGACACCGAGCTGGCCGGCCGTCTCGCCGGGTTCCCCCGGGTGGGCCTCGGCGCGATGGTCGAGAGCGTCCTCGGCTTCGTCCTGGAGAAGGGACACTCCGCGGTCGACTGGTCCACCCGCCCCCTCCCGGAACCGTGGCTGCGCTATGCCGCGCTCGACGTGGAACTGCTCGTCGACCTGCGCGACGCCCTGGAGAAGGAGCTCGACCGGCAGGGCAAGCTGGACTGGGCCCAGCAGGAGTTCGACGCGATCGCGCAGGCCGAGCCCGCGCCGCCGCGCAAGGACCCCTGGCGCCGTACGTCCGGGATGCACAAGGTGCGCCGCCGCCGTCAGATGGCGGTCGTACGGGAGCTGTGGGAGACCCGGGACCGGGTCGCCCAGCGCCGCGACATCTCACCGGGCAAGGTCCTCGGGGACGCGGCGATCGTCGAGGCCGCGCTCTCCCTGCCGCTCGACGTGCAGGCACTGTCCGCGCTGAACGGCTACGGCCACCGCATGGGACGCCGCCAGCTGGAGCAGTGGCAGGCCGCGGTCGACCGCGCCAAGGCGCTGCCGGACGCCGAGCTGCCGCAGCCGGGACAGCCGGTGACCGGTCCGCCCCCGCCGCGTGCCTGGGCCGACAAGGACCCGGCCGCCGCCGCCCGGCTCTCCGCCGCGCGCGCCGCCGTGTCGGCGCTGGCCGAACAGCTCAACATGCCGCAGGAGAACCTGATCACCCCGGACACCGTGCGGCGGGTGTGCTGGGAGCCGCCGACGGCCCCGGACGCGGGGTCCGTGGCGGCCGCGCTCACCGGGTACGGCGCCCGGCTCTGGCAGGTCGAACAAGTGACGCCGGTCCTGGTGGCCTCCCTGTCCACCGAGGACTGACGGGCCAGGACCGCACGGAAGGCCGGCCCGCGCTCCTCCGGGGCGCGGGGCCGGGGCCGCCCTCCGACGGGCCCCGGGCAGCCCCGCGAACCGGAACAGCGACGTCGATATCACGCCAAGATCTCCGGAGGACGCGGGGACAAAGGGGGACGGTCCACCCGTCAAAACAGGTGGCCCCTCGCAGGAGCGACAGCCCCGGTCGCGAGCCCCCACCGCCGCGAGCCCCGCCCGCGCGACCCGTCTCCCGTGTGACGTTCGCCGCTCCCGGCGCCGGGGCTGGGCAGGGTGGTTACTCGCAAGTAGCATGGGGAGGTGAGCGCGCGCTCAGGCGTGTGCGCCGCGCAGCAGTGCCATCCCGCATCTGGAGGAGAGCCATCGTGCCTCGTACCGTCAGGGACGTCGTCTTCGTCGACGGCGTCCGCACCCCGTTCGGCAAGGCGGGCCCGAAGGGCATCTACCACGAGACCCGCGCCGACGACCTCGTCGTGAAGGCCATCCGGGAGCTGCTGCGCCGCAACCCGGGCCTCGACCCGAAGAAGATCGACGAGGTCGCCATCGCCGCGACCACGCAGATCGGTGACCAGGGTCTGACGCTGGGCCGCACGGCCGGCATCCTCGCCGGGCTCCCCCAGTCGGTTCCCGGCTACTCCATCGACCGCATGTGCGCGGGTGCGCTGACCGCCGTCACCAGCACCGCGGGCTCCATCGCCTTCGGCGCGTACGACGCCGTCATCGCCGGTGGTGTCGAGCACATGGGCCGCCACCCGATGGGCGAGGGCGTGGACCCGAACCCGCGGTTCGTCAGCGAGAAGCTGGTCGACGAGTCCGCCCTCTTCATGGGCATGACCGCCGAGAACCTGCACGACCGCTACCCCACGATCACCAAGCGGCGCGCCGACGAGTACGCGGTGCGCTCGCAGGAGAAGGCCGCCAAGGCGTACGCCAACGGCAAGATCCAGCAGGACCTGGTGCCGGTCTCGGTGCGCAACACCAACGCGGAGGTCGGTGAGACGGGCTGGGGCCTGGTCACCGCCGACGAGCCGATGCGCCCGGGGACGACGCTGGAGAACCTGGCGAGCCTCAAGACACCCTTCCGCGTCCACGGCCGGGTCACCGCGGGCAACGCGGCCGGTCTCAACGACGGTGCCACCGCGTCGATCATCGCCTCCGAGGACTTCGCCCGCGAGCACGACCTGCCCGTGCGGATGCGCCTCGTCTCGTACGCCTTCGCGGGTGTCGAGCCGGAGGTCATGGGCTACGGCCCGATCCCCGCGACCGAGAAGGCCCTCGCCAAGGCCGGTCTGTCGATCGAGGACATCAACCTCTTCGAGATCAACGAGGCCTTCGCCGTCCAGGTGCTCGCGTTCCTGGAGCACTACGGCATCGCCGACGACGACGCGCGCGTCAACCAGTACGGCGGCGCCATCGCCTACGGCCACCCGCTCGCCTCGTCCGGCGTCCGTCTGATGACGCAGCTGGCCCGCCAGTTCGAGGAGCAGCCGGAGGTCCGTTACGGCCTCACGACCATGTGCGTCGGCTTCGGCATGGGCGCCACGGTCATCTGGGAGAACCCGCACCACAAGGACGCCGGAGGCGACAAGTGAGCACCACCGAACTCCTCAAGGGCGCGGCCGAGCTGTTCCCCGACGAGGTCGTGACGTCCGCGCACGTGCGCCACCTCGACCTGCCGTTCGGTGCCGGGCGCTTCGCGCTCATCACCCTCGACAACGGCTTCGACCACACCAAGCCGACCACCTTCGGCCCGGCCTCGCTGGCGAACCTCGACGCCGCGATCGACCAGGTCGAGAAGGAGGCCGCGGCCGGCGAGATCGTCGGTGCCGGCGTCACCGGCAAGCCGTTCATCTTCGCGGTCGGCGCCGACCTCAAGGGCGTCGAGCTGCTGAAGAGGCACGAGGACGCGCTCGCCATCGGCAAGGGCGGCCACGAGGTCTTCAAGCGGCTGTCCGCGCTCGCGGTGCCGACCTTCGCGTACTACAACGGCGCGGCGATGGGCGGCGGCGTCGAGGTCGGCCTGCACTGCTCGTACCGCACGGTCTCCGCGTCCCTGCCGGCCTTCTCGCTGCCCGAGGTCTTCCTCGGCCTGGTCCCGGGCTGGGGCGGCTGCACGCTGCTGCCGAACCTGATCGGCGCCGACAAGGCCGTCTCGGTCGTCATCGAGAACTCGCTGAACCAGAACAAGCAGCTCAAGGGCAAGCAGGTCTACGAACTGGGCATCGCGGACGCCCTCTTCGAGGGTGCGGACTTCCTGGAGCAGTCGCTGCTGTGGACGGCGGCCGTCCTCAAGCGCGAGATCGTCGTCGAGCGCCCGGCGATCGACCGCGGCGAGGCCTGGGACCAGGCCGTCGCCCGGGGCCGCTTCATCGCGGACAGCAAGGTGCACGGGGCGGCTCCGGCCGCGTACCGCGCGCTGGAGATCATCGAGGCGGCCAAGGACGGCGACCTCCAGAAGGGGTTCGACGCCGAGGACGTGGCGCTCGCCGACCTGATCATGGGTGGCGAACTGCGCTCCGGCATCTACGCGTTCAACCTGGTGCAGAAGCGCGGCAAGCGCCCGGCCGGCGCCCCGGACAAGTCCCTGGCCCGTCCGGTCACCAAGGTCGGCGTCGTGGGCGCGGGCCTGATGGCCTCGCAGCTCGCCCTGCTCTTCCTGCGCCGCCTCGAAGTACCCGTCGTCCTGACGGACATCGACCAGGAGCGCGTCGACAAGGGCGTGGGCTACGTCCACGCGGAGATCGACAAGCTGCTGTCGAAGTCCCGTATCAACCAGGACAAGGCCAACCGCCTCAAGGCCCTGGTCTCCGGTGTGCTGGACAAGGCCGAGGGCTTCTCCGACGCCGACTTCATCATCGAGGCCGTCTTCGAGGAGATCGGCGTCAAGCAGCAGGTCTTCGCGGAGGTCGAGGCGGTCGCCCCGGCGCACGCGATCCTCGCCACCAACACCTCCTCGCTGTCGGTGACCGAGATGGCGTCGAAGCTGAAGAACCCCGAGCGGGTCGTCGGCTTCCACTTCTTCAACCCCGTCGCGATCCTCCCGCTGCTGGAGATCGTGCGCGGCGAGCAGACGGACGACGCCTCCCTGGCCACGGCGTTCGCCGTGGCCAAGAAGCTGAAGAAGACGGCGGTCCTGGTGAAGGACGCCCCGGCGTTCGTCGTCAACCGCATCCTCACCCGCTTCATGGGCGAGATCCAGAACGTCATCGACGAGGGCACCCCGGTCGCCGTCGCGGAGAAGGCCGTGGAGCCCCTGGGCCTGCCGATGTCCCCGCTGGTCCTTCTCGAGCTGGTCGGTCCCGCGATCGGTCTGCACGTCTCGGAGACCCTCAACCGGGCCTTCCCGGACCGTTTCACGGTCTCCGCGAACCTCGCGGCCGTCGTCAAGGCGGGCAAGCGCGGCTTCTACGTGTACTCCGCCGAGAACGACTTCAAGCCGGAGCTCGACCCCGAGGTCGCCGCACTCCTCCAGCAGGGCGACACCGTCCTCAGCGAGGAGCAGGTCCGTGACCGCGTCCTGGACGCCGTCGCCCAGGAGATCGGGCTCATGCTCGACGAGGGTGTCGTCGCCGAGGCGCAGGACATCGACCTCTGCCTGATCACCGGTGCGGGCTGGCCCTTCCACCTGGGCGGTGTCACTCCGTACCTGGACCGTGAGGGCGTCTCCGAGCGCGTGAACGGGAAGCGGTTCCTGGAGACGGGCGTGGCCTCCGTCCCGGCGTAGGCGCTCCGTTGTTCTGCCGGGTGCCCCGCACGCCTTGCCGGTGTGCGGGGCATCCGGCGTTCGCGTGCCCCGGACGCCGGCACCTCTGTTCCGGGTGGGGATGGCGGGGGCCGGGCGCGCCGTTCCCCGTGCCCCCAAGGGTTCTCGGAGCGGACCGAAAGGTCGTGGGGCCGCGGCGGGTTGTGCGGGTCAGACCGGGCGCCACGCCTCCAGGGCCAGGCCCGGCTCGTCCTTGCGGCGGGTCAGCAGCAGTTCCTCCGCACCCGGCGTGAGGGCGGCCGCGACCACGCGGCCGTCCTCGTCCTGCGTCATCGACACCGTCGCGCCGGCGGGCAGCGGGGGCCCCGACTCGGTCCACCAGGCCCCCGCCGACTCCTGCTCGGTCGGGTACGCGGCGAACGCGATCCGTCCGCTCGCGGAGCACTGCGCGAGCAACGTGCAGTCGAAGCCGTCGAGTTCGCAGCGGATGACGGACACGGGACCGGGTCCGACGGACGGCAGCAGCGGTACCGGCTTGGTACCCGGCCGCCAGGCGCAGACCTCACCCGCCTCGTCGGTGTAGAAGAGCGTGCTGGACGCGGGGGACGTCGCGAGCGCCCGCAGGGTGCCGGGACGTATCGACGCCTCCAGGGCCTCCTCCATGACCGGTCGCGCGCCCGGCTCCTCCTGTCGCCAGTGCAGGATCCCGTCCGGGACCGCCGCGAACAGCTCGACGAGCCCCGACTCCCCCGTCACGGCCGCCAGATCGTCATGTACGGCGCTTCCCGCGAGGTCGCGCCACGGATCCCAGCCGCCCTTCTCCTTCTGGGCGGCCATGCTGACCCCGCCGCCGTTGTTGCGCACGAAGACGAGGGCGCGGCCCCGGGCGTCGACCGCCACGGCCGGGTCGCCGGTCCGGTCGCCCTTCTTGTTGGGGTGTCCGATCGGGGTCCAGTCGAGGGCGGACAGCCCCGGCCGGAAGTGCGTGGAGTGGACGAGCCCCGACTCCCCGGTCACCGTGGGGCGCCAGGAGACGAGGTGGGTGTAGCCGTCGGCACCCTGGCCGACCGCGAGCACGGGGTGCAGGCGCTGGTCGCCGCCGACGGTGCGCGCGGGGTCCCAGGAACCGCCGGGCCCGCGCTCCGCCCGGCAGAGGACGGCGGCGTCCGACAGCAGATACACACTGAGTCTGCCGTCGCGCCCGCGTCTGAGCCATTCGCCGTTCACCGGTTCACTCTAAGCCGGGGCCCTGTGGCCCTCGCCAGGGGCCCGGCAGCCATCCGTGAGCGGCGGCGGCGCGTGCGACCCTGACCCCATGGACGACCCCCTGCTCGTGATCATCGACGGTGCCAATGTCGTCGGCTCCGTGCCCGACGGCTGGTGGCGCGACCGCCGGGGCGCCGCGGAGCGGCTGCGGGACCGGCTCGCCGGGGAGGGGCTGCCGGGCCACGACGGACCCGTGGAGCTCGTCCTCGTGGTCGAGGGCGCGGCCAGGGGTGTGGAGTCGGTCGCGGGCGTACGGGTCGAGGCGGCCCCCGGCAGCGGGGACGACCGGATCGTGGAGCTGGTGACGGAGGCCCGTGACCGCCCGCGCCTGGTCGTCACGGCGGACCGTGAACTACGGCGCAGGGTCACCGCGGCGGGCGCCGGGGTGACGGGGCCGCGGGCGGTACGGGACGGATCTTGAACCGCACGGCCGGGCACGGGACGCGAACAGTACGGGGCGGACGCCGGCCCTCGGCACGGTCCGGCGACCGCCCCGTCCCGAGCTCCTGCCACCGGTACGTGCCGCCGGTGCCGTGACGGCCGGCCCGGATCCCGACGACGCCCTGCCACCCGCAGGTGTCCCCCGCGCCCAGCCGTCTCACCCGCGTGGCCAGATGGCACCCTGACGCCCGTAGGCGGCCCGTACACGGCATGCCCCGCCGTGGGTGTGGCCGGGGCTCTGACGACGCCTCCGCGGGGCATGTGGCCCGTCCTGGGCGCCCGTACGCGTGTACAGCACCGCCCCCTCCACGGGTGCCCGCCTCCTCGTACCCCGCGGGCGGGCCGTCAACTCCGCCCGGAACACCGGCCGGGCGCCCGCGACGGCGCGCAGGCGACTCGCCTCGGCGGGCCGGTCACGCCCCGTCGGATCCCGGCGCCTTCCCCGCCTCGCCCTCCGCGGCCTTCCGCTGCAGCCCGAGACGGCTGTGCGAGCGTCCGTACAGGAAGTAGACGACGCAGCCGACCGCCATCCAGATCAGGAACCGCAGCCAGGTCTCCGTGGGCAGGTTCACCATCAGCCACAGCGAGGCGAGCACCGACAGCGCCGGGACCAGCGGCACCAGCGGGGTGCGGAAGGCGCGGTGCAGGTCGGGGCGGGTGCGGCGGAGGATGACGACGCCGGTCGCGACGACGACGAAGGCGAAGAGCGTGCCGATGTTGACCAGTTCGGCCAGTTCGCTCAGGCTCGTGAAACCCGCGAGGATCGCGATGATCACTCCGAGCAGGATGGTCGGCCGGTGCGGGGTGCGGAACCTCGGGTGGACGTGCGAGAAGAACCGCGGCAGCAGCCCGTCGCGGCTCATCGCGAAGAAGACCCGGGTCTGGCCGAGGAGCAGGATCATGCAGACCGTGGTCAGTCCGACGGCGGCGCCGAAGCTGATCACGCCCGCGTACCAGGGATGCCCGGTCGCCTTGAAGGCGTCGGCGAGCGGCGCGTCGATCGACAGCCGGGTGTACTTCTGCATGCCCGTGACGACGATCGAGACGGCGACGTAGAGCGCGGTGCAGATGAACAGGGAGCCGAGGATGCCGCGCGGCATGTCCCGCTGCGGGTTCTTGGTCTCCTCGGCCGCGGTGGCCACGACGTCGAAGCCGATGAAGGCGAAGAAGACGACGGAGGCGGCGGTGAAGATGCCCATCACACCGAAGCTGGAGGGTGTGTAACCGGACAGCAGCTGGATGAGCGGGGCCTGGAGACTGCTGCCCGCCTTCTGTGCCTGCGCCTTGGGGATGAACGGCTCGTAGTTGTCGCCGACGATGAAGAAGGCGCCCGCGACGATCACGATCAGGACCACGGTGACCTTGATGGCGACGACGACCGTGGTGACCCGGGCGGACAGCTTCACGCCGACGACCAGGATGGCCGTGAGCACCAGCACCAGCGCGGCGGCGAGGATGTCGAACCCGAACCCGGTGGCCCCGTCGCGCCCGCTGAGGTAGCCGGGCAGGTGCCAGCCGGCGTTGTCGAGCAGTGAGCGCACGTACCCGGACCAGCCGACCGCGACCACCGCCGTGCCGAGCGCGAACTCCAGCACCAGGTCCCAGCCGATGATCCACGCGGGCAGTTCGCCGAGCGAGGCGTACGAGAAGGTGTACGCGGACCCCGCCACCGGGACCGTGGACGCGAACTCCGCGTAGCACAGCGCGGCCAGACCGCAGACGATGCCCGCCACGACGAACGCGAGCGAGACCCCGGGCCCCGCGTACTCCTTGGCGACCTTGCCGGTGAGGACGAAGATGCCGGTGCCGATGATGACACCGACACCGAAGACCGTGAGGTCCAGAGCGGACAGCGACTTCCTGAGTGCGTGCTCCGGCTCCTCGGTGTCCAGGATCGATTGTTCGATCTTCTTGGTCCTGAAGAGGTTGCTGCTCACGGGCCTACCTCCACGCTTGACGTCCTCGACATGATCGAGGGGGCGTGTACGGCGCATGCCCCGGCGCGGACGGGTTCACGCGAACGGGCCGGTTCCACCACCCGTACAGGGTGCTGGAACCGGCCCGATGGACCCTCGGCCCGGGTGTCAGTCGCGCGCGGGCTCCACCGAGTCCACGGCGTGCGCGGCGGTGCGCTCGAAGCGCCCGTCGAGCTTGGCGACGAGGCCGGTGACCTGGCGGGCGATGTCCGGGGCGGTCAGACCGATCTCCGTCATGACCTCGGCGCGGGAGGCGTGGTCGAGGAAGCGCGGCGGGATGCCGAAGTCGCGCAGCGGGACGTCGACGCCCGCGTCGCGCAGGGCCTGCGCGATCGACGAGCCGACTCCGCCGACGCGCGAGTTGTCCTCGACGGTGACGACCACCCGGTGCTGCTCGGCGAGCGGCGCCATGGCCTCGTCGACCGGCTTGACCCAGCGGGGGTCGACGACGGTCGTGGTGATGCCCTGCTTGTCGAGGAGGCCGGCGATCTCCAGGCACATCGGCGCGAGCGCGCCGACCGAGACGAGGAGGACGTCCGGGATGTCCGTACCGGCCTCGCGCAGGACGTCCATGCCGCCGATGCGGCCCACGGCGGGCACCGCCGGGCCGACCGCGCCCTTGGAGAAGCGGACCACCGTCGGCGCGTCGTCGACCTCGACGGCCTCGCGCAGCTGGGCGCGGACCTGGTCGGCGTCGCGCGGTGCGGCGAGCCGGAGGCCGGGGACGACCTGGAGGATCGACATGTCCCACATGCCGTTGTGCGAGGCGCCGTCGGTGCCGGTGACGCCCGCGCGGTCCAGGACGAAGGTGACCCCGCACTTGTGCAGGGCCACGTCCATCAGGACCTGGTCGAAGGCGCGGTTGAGGAAGGTCGCGTAGACGGCGAAGACGGGGTGCAGGCCGCCGGTGGCGAGGCCGGCCGCGGAGACGGCGGCGTGCTGCTCGGCGATGCCGACGTCGTACACCCGTTTAGGGAAGGCCTTGGCGAACTTCTCGAGGCCGACCGGCTGGAGCATGGCGGCCGTGATGGCGACGATGTCCTTGCGCTCCTGGCCCAGCTTGACCATCTCCTCGCCGAAGACCGAGGTCCAGTCGGCACCGGAGGAGGCGATCGGCAGACCCGTGTCGGGGTGGATCTTGCCGACGGCGTGGAAACGGTCCGCCTCGTCCTGCAGGGCGGGCTGGTAGCCGCGGCCCTTCTCGGTGAGGCAGTGCACGATGACCGGGCCGCCGAAGCGCTTGGCGCGGGCGAGCGCCGACTCCAGGGCCTCGATGTCGTGGCCGTCGATCGGGCCGACGTACTTCAGGCCGAGGTCCTCGAACATGCCCTGCGGGGCGATGAAGTCCTTGAGGCCCTTCTTGGCGCCGTGCAGGGTCTCGTAGAGCGGCTTGCCGACGACCGGTGTGCGCTCCAGGAGGTCCTTGCCGCGGGCGAGGAAGCGCTCGTAGCCGTCCGTGGTGCGCAGGGTCGCCAGGTGGTTCGCCAGGCCGCCGATCGTGGGGGCGTACGAACGCTCGTTGTCGTTGACGACGATGACCAGCGGGCGGTCCTTGGCGTCCGCGATGTTGTTCAGCGCCTCCCAGGCCATACCGCCGGTGAGCGCGCCGTCACCGATGACGGCGACCACGTGGTCGTTCCTGCCGAGCACCTCGTTGGCCTTCGCCAGGCCGTCGGCCCAGCCGAGGACCGTCGAGGCGTGCGAGTTCTCGATCACGTCGTGCTCGGACTCGCCCTGCGAGGGGTAGCCGGAGAGGCCGCCCTTCATCTTCAGTCTCGAGAAGTCCTGACGGCCGGTGAGCAGCTTGTGGACGTAGGACTGGTGACCGGTGTCCCACAGCACCCTGTCCTTGGGCGACTCGAAGACGCGGTGCAGCGCGATGGTGAGCTCCACGACACCGAGGTTGGGGCCGAGGTGGCCGCCGGTCTTGGAGACCGCGTCGACGAGAAAGGTCCTGATCTCGCCGGCCAGCTGGTCCAGCTGCTCCAGGCTGAGCCGGTCCAGATCGCGCGGTCCCGTGATGCGGGTCAGCAGCGGCACCCGTGCCTCCTTGCAGGTAGAGCTGTTCGAGCTTTGCCGGGCTTGTCGATTCTAATGTTCCGCCTTTTCGCCCGGCGCCCGGCCCCGGGGGTCCATGTCACCCGTTCGGAGTACCCGGGTGGGGACATGACTGTGCCCGGCACCAGTGGTGGTGCCGGGCACAGGTCCGGAAGGGCCGCGACGGCGGGCCCTCCCCGTCAGCCGCTACGCGCGCCCGGCCGACTTCTGGGTCTTGCGGGTCACCGCGTCGATGACGACGGTGGCGAGCAGCACACCACCGGTGATCATGTACTGGACCGGCGAGGCGATGCCCTGCAGGGCCAGGCCGTACTGGATCGAGACGATGACCAGCACACCGAGCAGCGCGTTCCAGGTGCGGCCACGGCCACCGAAGAGGCTGGTGCCACCGATGACGGCCGCCGCGATGGCGTTCATCAGCAGGTCACCGCCGCCCGCGCCCTGGTTGGCGGAGGCGATCTTCGAGGCGATGAACAGACCGCCGATGGCCGCGAAGGTACCGGAGATCGCGAAGACCGAGATCCGGACCATCTCGACGTTGATACCGGCACGCCGGGAGGCCTCGACGCTGCCACCGAGCGCGAAGATCTTCCGGCCGTACGCGGTGCGGCGCAGCACGAAGTCCGTGACCAGCAGCACCGCGATGAAGATCACCACGGCCAGCGGGAGACCCTTGTACTGGTTGTACGTGACCGCCACGGCGAAGGCGACGATCGCCAGCAGCGCGGTGCGCAGAATCGTCTCGCTCAGCGGCTGGGACGGCACGCCCGCGGCCTCACGGCGCTTGTTGCTGAAGAACGACGTCAGGAAGAACACCGCGGTGACGCCGATGGCGAGCACGTAGGCGGCGGCGACATCGGTGAAGTAGTAGCTGGTCAGCTTGGCCACGAGGCCCTCGCTGTCCAGGTTGATGGTGCCGCTGCTGCCGAGGATCTGGAGCATGAAGCCGTTCCAGAACAGCAGACCCGCCAGGGTGACGGCGAAGGCCGGCACACCGATGCGCGCGAAGACGAAGCCGTGGATCGCGCCGGCGACCGTGCCGGTGAGGATGGCGAGCACGAAGGCCAGCCATTCGTTCATGCCGTGCGTGACGTTCAGCACCGCGAAGGCCGCGCCCGCGACGCCGGAGACCGAGCCGACCGACAGGTCGATCTCGCCGAGCAGCAGGACGAAGACGATGCCGACCGCGATCATGCCCGTGCCGACCATGGCGACGGAGATGTCGGACAGGTTGCCCGCGGTGAGGAAGTTGGAGTTCAGGCTCTGGAAGATGATCCAGATGATGATCAGGCCGATGACGACCGGCATGGAGCCGAGGTCGCCGGCCTTCATCTTGCGCTTGAACTCGGTCACGTAACCCGCGAGGCCCTGCTCGCGGACGAGGAGCCGGGGGTCGACCGCGGTGACCGCCGCGGCGGCCGCCTCGGGGTTCTCCACGGCGTGGTCCTCAGGAGTCTCAGAGGTCTTGTCGATGCTCACTTCTGAGCCTCCCCATTGCTGCGCGCCGCACGACGGGTCACGGCGTTCTCCGTGGCGCCCGTGATGGCGGAGATGATCTCTTCCTGCGAGGTCGACTTGACCTCGAAGATGCCGTTGTTGCGCCCGAGGCGCAGGACGGCGACCTTGTCGGCCACGGCCTTGACGTCCGCCATGTTGTGGCTGATGAGGATGACCGCGTGGCCGCGCTCGCGCAGCCGCTCGACCAGGTCGAGGACCTGGGCGGTCTGCTCGACACCGAGGGCCGCGGTGGGCTCGTCGAGGATGACGAGCTTGGGCTCACCGAGCATCGAGCGGGCGATCGCCACGGTCTGGCGCTGACCGCCGGAGAGCGAGGCGATCGGGATGCGGACGCTGGGAATGCGGATGGACAGCGTGTCCAGCAGCTCGCGGGAGCGGCGCTCCATCTCGACCTCGTCCAGGATGCCGCGCTTCTTCACCTCGCGGCCCAGGTAGAGGTTGCCGACGACGTCGATGTTGTCGCAGAGCGCGAGGTCCTGGTAGACGGTCGCGATACCGAGGCCCTGGGCGTCCTGTGGCTTGTTGATGTGGACGGAATTGCCGTCCCACTCGATGACGCCTTCATCGATGGGGTGCACACCGGCGATCGTCTTCACCAGCGTGGACTTTCCGGCACCGTTGTCGCCCACCAGGGCAACCACTTCGCCGGCGTGGACCTCAAGCTCGACATCGGTGAGCGCCTGGACGGCACCGAATCGCTTGGAGACCCCGCGCAACGCCAGAACAGGCGTAGCGGACACGTTAACCATCTCCTTCGCCGCCTGACCCGGCGGGAGGTTGTGCAGAAGTTTGTGGAATGTTCCGTCCGGCGCCCCGCCCTAGCTTTGCGGGGCTGATGGATGCGGGGCGCCGGAGGGGCTTTAGATCACGCAGGTCCGGCAAGGGAATTCGGATCCGAATTCCCTTGCACGGTTGGAGACCTGCGGCGGCTTAGTTGATGCCGAGCGCGTCGCACTTCGCCTTGTAGGCGCCCGTGCAGATGTCGCTGACCGTGTAGACGCCGTCCTTGATGACGGTGTCCTTGATGTTGTCCTTGGTCAGCGAGGTGACCGGGACGAGCACCGAGGGGACAGCCTTCGTGGTGGGGCTGTCGACCTTGTCCTTGGCGACCGTGGAGAGCGACTTGCCCTGGGCGAGCGCGACGGCCATCTCGGCGGCGGCGTCGGCCTCGGGGGCGTACGGCTTGTAGACGCTCATGAACTGCTCACCCGCGAGGATGCGCTGCACACCGGCGAGCTCGGCGTCCTGGCCCGTGACCGGGACGGAGATGCCGGCGGCCTTGAGGGCGGTGATGATACCGCCGGCCATGCCGTCGTTGGCGGAGTAGACGCCGACGATGTTCTTCTTGCCGAGGGCGGTGATGGCGCCCTCCATGTTGGCGTTGGCGTTCTCCGGCTTCCAGTCCTTGGTGTCGTACTCCTTGCCGACGTTCACCTTGCCGTCGAGGACGGAGTGGGCTCCGGCCTTGAACAGGGCGGCGTTCGGGTCGGTGGACGAACCGTTCATCATCACGATCTTGCCGGACTTGGCCTTCGCGCCGAGGGCGTCGAGAAGGGCCTGGCCCTGGGTCTTGCCGACCGTCGTGTTGTCGAACGACGTGTAGGCGTCGATCGGACCTTCCGCGAGGCGGTCGTAGGCCACGACCGGGATGCCGGCGTCCTTGGCCTTCTGGACCGAGCTCTTGATGGCCGCGGCGTCCACAGCGTCGACGATCAGGACGTCCACCTTGTTGGTGACCATCGTGTCGACCTGCTGGTTCTGCGTGCTGGCGTCCTGCTTGGCGTTGGCGTAGACGACCTCGCCCTTGTTGTTCGTGAGCTCCTTGATCTTCTTCTCGATCAGGGGCTTGTCGAACTTCTCGTAACGCGCGGTCTGGTTCTCGGGAAGGAGCAGACCGACCTTGATCGCGTCGCCCTTCTTGGCGGAGCTTGAGCTGTCGCTCTTGTCGCTGGACTCCTTGGCACTGCCACAGGCGGCCAGCGAGACGGCCATCGCACCAGCGGCAACGGCAACGGCGGCACGACGCATACGCGTGTTCACTTCAGAAACCTCCCTGACGAGGCCGCGACGTTGCGGCCGAGGTGGCTGGAAGTCAACTCGGCCACACGTGCGACGTCAAGAAGTAAATACTTAACGAGATGGCAACGGTGCCATGCGTTATCTAAGTGAAGGCAGGAGTAACGGAAGACAGCGATCCGTCCAAAAGGGTCGAATCGCCCATCTCGCTGAGCGCGAGCGCGAGCGCCCCGAGGACCTCGGCGCGGCCGCCAAGTGCCCCTGGAAGCACCGACAGTTGACGTGCGGCACTGGGGATCGCATAGCGTCCCACGGACTCCCTTATGGGCCCCAGGACGAGTTCTCCCGCCTCGGCGAGATCACCGCCGAGCACCACCCTGCTCGGATTGAGCAGATTGCAGAGATTCGCCACACCGCTCCCGATATGACGTCCGACGTCGGCGATCACCCGCCGGCAGCCGGGGTCTCCGTCCCGGGCCAGCCTGACCACGCCCTCCATGGTCAGGTCGGTACCGTGACTGGACTGCAGGAGCGGCAGCACGTACCGGGCCGCGGCGAAGGTCTCCAGGCAGCCCCGGTTGCCGCAGCGGCAGACAGGGCCGGATTCATCGAGGGTGATGTGCCCTATCTCACCCGCCGTGCCGCCCGGCCCGCGGTAGATCTTTCCGCTGATCACCAGGCCGGCGCCGACACCGCTCGCGACCTTGATGTACGCCAGGTCCCTGACCCCGCGGCCACTGCCCCAGACCAGCTCCCCGAGCGCGCCCAGATTGGCGTCGTTGTCCACGTACACGGGCACGCCGAGCCGCCCCCGCAGCTCCTCGGCGGGCCGCGCGCCGGTCCAGCCCGGCAGGATCGAGGTGGACCCCAGGGTCCCCGACTCGACGTCGATCGGACCGGGCACCCCGAGCCCCACACCGGCGATCTTGCTTCGGTCCACCCCGGTCACCGCGATCAGGCGGCTGACCAGCTCCTCCGCCCGGTCGAACCCCTGGGCGGCCGAGGCGTCCACGTCCAGCGGCTCGGACTCCTCGGCCAGCACCTGGTGGGCGAGGTTGCCGATCGCGACGCGTAGATGCGTATGCCCGAAGTCGACTCCGATGACGATGCCGGCGTCACCGCTCAGGGACACACTGCGGGCCCTGCGGCCACCCGCCGAAGTGGGCGTGACCTCGACCGTTCCGCTGTCCTTCAGCTCCCGGACGATATTGGAAACGGTCGCCGCGGACAGGCCCGTCGTCCTCGCGATCTCCGCCTGCGTGAGCGATCCGGCAAGGCGCACCGCTCGCACGACGCGCTCCAGATTGGCTCGGTGCAGCGACGACTGCGACCCCGGAGTCTCCATCGACTCATCCACTCCTGCCCTCAGCCGGACGGCCCCGATGCCGCCCATGTGATCCGGGTCACAGCAGTGGAACCCGGGTCACTTACAAGTTGTGAACTCCAAGCTCCGCTGAACGGGTTACCGCAGTCAAGTCCTTGAGGGAAATCCGGGACGACAAGCCCCGTTCCGTTTCCGTTACCGCCCCGACACACGCCCGCCACCCCCGGAGCGGAGGTGGCGGGTGCGCGGAAGGGCCGGATCGTTACTTGAGCGTTGCCGAGGTGAGGCCCGCCTGGACCTGCCGCTGGAAGGACAGGTACACGATCAGCATGGGCACCATCGCGATGGTCACGCCCGCGAAGAGCACCGGCAGGTCGGTCGCGTACCCCTGCTGCTGCTGGAGCTGGATGAGCCCCTGGGTCAGGACATATCGCTCCGGATCGGCACTGGTCTGCGGCTGCATCAGCACCGACGGGAGGATGTACTGGTTCCACTGGCCGAGCACGTTGAAGATGCCGACGCTCAGCAGGCCGGGCTTGGCCATCGGCAGCATGACCTGGAAGAACGCCCGGGAGTGCGACGCCCCGTCCAGCACCGCCGCCTCGAAGACCGCCGTGGGCAGTGTGCGGAAGAACGAGTGCATGAAGAAGACGGTGAACGGCATCGAGTAGGCGACGTACACCAGGATCAGCCCCTGGTACGTGTTCAACATGTCGAGACGCTTGACCATGAAGAACAGCGGAACCAGGGCGAGGAAGACGGGGAACATGGCCCCGCCGACGAAGAAGTAGTACACGATCCGGTTGCCCCGGAACTCGTAGCGGGCCAGGACGTACGCCGCCATGGAGCCCAGGAGCATGGTCAGCGGGACGGAGAACACCAGCACGATCAGGGTGTTCGCGAAGTAGTCGCCGATGCCCTTGTTCCAGGCCCGCCGGAAGACGTCGAGCTGCCAGTGCGAGGGCCAGCCCAGGGCCGAACCGCCGATCTGCGCGTCGGTCTTGAAGGAGCTCAGGACCAGCCAGAGCAGCGGCAGGATGATCAGCACGGCCCACAGGACCAGGAACCCGTGCGAGAAGACGTTGAGGGTCAGGCCCTCGCTGCGCCGGTCGCCCGGCCGCGGCGGTGTCTTCCCGACCGTCCGCTGCGGTGGTACGCCGGCGCCGCCGACCTTCGTCGGCTCGGTGATGGGTGCGCTCATAGTCGTCTGTCTCCCGCTCAGAACTCGATGCGCTCGCGGCGGGTGGCGCGCAGCGTGACCACGGACAGGACCAGGGTGAGAAGGAGCATGATGACGCCCATGGCGCAGGCGTAGCCGCTCCTCCCGTAGTAGAGGAAGTTGCGCATCATGACGTTCGCCATGACCTCGCTGTGGTGGTCGGGCCCGCCGCCGTACCCCGTGCCCTGGGTCATGGTCGAGACCAGGACGAACATGTCCATCGCGATGATGCCCAGATAGACCCAGGCGGTCTGCACGGTGTCCCACAGCAGCGGCAGGGTGACCCGGAAGAAGGTGTGCGTGCGGCTCGCGCCGTCGAGCAGCGCGGCCTCGTAGATGTCCCTCGGGATGGACTGCATGGCCGCGGAGAACAGCACCAGGTAGAAGCCGACACCGTGCCAGACGACGACCGCCATCAGGCACCAGAGCACCAGATGGGGCTCATTCATCCATTCGATCGGACTGTCCGCGTCGACCAGCCCGAACTTGATCAGGATGCCGTTGAGCAGACCGCCGCTGTCACTGCGGTAGAGGGCTCCGAAGAGCACCGCGACGATCGCGAGTGACAGGACCTGCGGGAAGAAATAGACGATCTTGTAGAAGCCGGATCCGGCGACCCCCTGCACACCGCCGGCGCGGCCCCGGCCGCCCGCGTTCACCATGAAGGCGAAGAAGAGGGCGAGGAAAATGGTGATCACCGGGATGAACACCAGGAACAGGATGTTGTGCCAGATGGCGCCCATGAACACGTCGTCCTGGAACAACGCCTTGTAATTGTCCAGGCCGACGAAACTGAACGTCTGCGACTGACCCTTCCAGTCGGTGAAGGAGTAACCGATGGTCTGTACGTAAGGCCAGATCACGAAGATCAGATACAGCGCCAAAGGTGCGAGGAGAAACCCCGCGACGAACCGGTACTGCCCTTTTCGCATGGCATCCTGCCCCTGGTGTTCCGGGTGTGCGTGATCAGTCGCGGTGGTTCTTCTTGGACGCCGGGTCCTTGGCGGCCTTGTCGACGGCCGCCTGGGCCCGCTTCAGCCATTCCTTCGGCTGAATTCGCTTGGCCATCAGCTCGTTGGACGCGTTCTGAATGGAGACGTCCATCTCGCTGTACCAGTTGGGGTACAGGTAGTTGAAGGTGTTGTCGCCCGCCGCCTTGGACGCGTCGACGGTGGACTGCGTGCCGGGGCGCAACTGCACGCCGTCGCTCACGCCGTCCTTGAGGATGGTGAGCGAGTTGGCCTTCTGCGCGAAGAGCGTCGACCACTCCTTGGAGAGCATGGAGCGCATGAACTCCTGCGCGCCAGGCAGGTTTCCGGCCTTCGCGGGGATGATGAAGAGCTCGCCCGAGCCGGCCCGGATCGCCTCGAACGGCAGCTTGTCCCCCGACAGGCTCGGCATCGGCATGAACTTCATGTCGAAGTCGGTGGGGGTCTGCTTGAGCTGCTCGTTCTCCAGCCAGGAGCCACAGGTGATGAACGCGGCCTTGTACTGGTTCCAGCGGGTCTGGGACTCGGTGTGGGTGAGGGCGTTGGTACCCGGCATCAGGTACCCCTTCTCGACGACCTCGTAGATCGCGTCGATGGCCGCCGCGGCCGCGTCGCTGCCGACGAACGCCTTGGGGTCTAGGTTGTCGATCGCCTTCACGGCGTCCAGACCGCCCTGCTTGGCGATCAGGTCCATGATGGCGACGTTGATGTAGTACGGGTACTTGCCCTGGTGGGCGAGGCCGCCGATGCCCTGCGACTTGGCGTCCTTGCAGATCGTCAGGAAGTCGTCCCAGGTCTTCGGAACCTCCCAGCCCTTCTCCTTGAAGAGCTTGCCGGAGTACCACAGACCCCACACCGTGTAGATGTAGTTGAGGGCCACGACCTTGCCGCCCTGCAGGCCCGGGTCGAGCGTGCCCGGGATCAGGGTGTCGCGGACCTTCTTGGCCGGGTCGTCGATCGACGGCGCGTCGAGCACCGCGGCCAGGTCGAGCAGGTTGCCGTTCTTGAAGAGCACGTCCAGCTTGATCTGCTGGGCGCCGGAGTCGTCGACGATGTCCGGCGGGTTGCCGCCGTTGAAGCGCGGCTGGAGCTTGCCGGTGATCTCCTGCGTGCCGGTGTGGGCGCTGGTGGTGCCCCACTTCTTGTCGAAGGAGGCTTCCCAGGCCTTGGCGTAGTCGTCGCCGTAGCCGCCCTTGAAGACGACGACGTCGAGCTTTCCGCCCTTTTCCACGCCGAAGGGGTTGGTCTTGCTGGTCTTGCCCTTGTCCTTGCCCTTGTCGCCGGAGTTGTCGTCACCCCCGCCGCTCGCACACGCGGACAGGAAGCTCATCGTGGGTACGGAGATCAGACCGAGTGCGGCCGACCGCTTGATCAGATCGCGCCGGCCGACGCCTTCGGGACTGCTGTTCTCGGCGGAAGTGGATCCCATGCTCAAGTCCTCGCCTTCTCCAGGACTCAGGCGGTGAACCGGATCCTCCCCGGCACCGCGGTTAGGTCAAGCTGGGGTCGTGCATGGGGGATTCAGTGGGTCAACGCGGCGATCCCTGCCCTTGTAAACAGCCGCCGACGCCCGATTCCCCCTGGTACATGCCTGTCCGCGGCCGTCGGACGACCGGGCGGATGCCGACAGGTATAGTCCACTTCCCGCCAGCGGAGCAAGATCGAATGCAGGTTTACCCGCGGGTCTTTTCCGAGTTGAGACCTCCCGGAAATATGGGGCGACCGCCCCCTCCCCGGCAGAAGATCGACACGGCGCCAATCTCCCCCCATGTGAGTAATGCGCACCTCGCCTCGCGACATTCTCCCCGGATGCCACATCCAACACCCTTGACACCGCTGACAACTTGACTCCCTACTGGTCCTTGCGCAGCAGAATTGACAACGTTGTCCACGCGCAAGCGAGTGAACCGAAGAGACGCACCGGTATCCGGAGAAGGAGTGCGCGCGGGCCCCGAGGGCCCCGCGCGGCCGCACTCCGATCCGGCGGGAGCGCCTCGGAGGTGAACGCGCCAAAACAGCAGGGAGGGTCCTCGCGGATGCAGCACGGAGCTCGATACAGACAAAGTTCCCCGGCCCGGCCGAGGTGGAGTTCCTCGATGACAATGGGGGTGGCAGCGCTTTCCCTGATCGTGGCCTCGCAGGGCACCGCGGTTGCCCTTCCGGCCCAAGCGGTCTCCGCCGACCGGCAGTTCGCCTCCTCATTCGAATCGGGCGATCCCGCGCCGGACTGGATCAATACCGTAGACACGGGACCTGACGGAAAAAAGCGGTCGTCCGGTGTCGACGGCGGTTTCAGCACGGGCATCCCCGGCAACGTCACCGACCACGTCACGGACGTCCGGGCCAGCGCCGAGAACACGGGTTCGGGCGAGGTCAAGGAGAACCTCGTCGACGGTGAGTCGAGCAGCAAGTGGCTGACCTTCGAGCCCACCGGCTGGGTGGAGTTCGACCTCGACGCGCCCGTCAAGGCCGTCACCTACGCGCTGACGTCGGCCAACGACTTCGCCGAGCGCGACCCCAGCGCCTGGACCCTGCAGGGCTCCACGGACGGCAAGGACTGGAAGAGCCTGGACACCCGCTCCGGCGAGTCGTTCGGCGAGCGGTTCCAGACCAAGTCGTACGACATCGCGAGCCCCGTGGAGTACCAGCACTTCCGGCTCGACATCACGAAGAACAACGGCGCGGACATCCTCCAGCTCGCCGATGTCCAGTTCTCCACGGGCGGTTCCGACGACCCGACCCCCAAGGACATGCTCTCGCTCGTGGACCGCGGGCCGAGCGGCTCCCCCACCGCTAAGGCGGGCGCCGGCTTCACCGGCAAGCGGGCCCTGCGCTACGCGGGTACGCACCAGGCGGACGGCCGGGCGTACTCGTACAACAAGATCTTCGACGTGAACGTGGCCGTCGGGCGCGACACCGAACTGGCGTACCGGATCTTCCCGTCGATGGCGGACGGTGACCGGGACTACGACGCCACGAACGTCTCGGTGGACCTGGCGTTCACCGACGGCACCTATCTGAGCGACCTGAACCCGGTCGACCAGCACGGGTTCGCGCTCACGCCGCAGGGGCAGGGCGCGGCCAAGATCCTCTACGTCAACCAGTGGAACAACGTCGCCTCGCGGATCGGTTCGGTCGCCGCCGGCAAGACGGTGGACCGGATCCTGCTCGCTTACGACTCCGCGAAGGGCCCGGCCAAGTTCCGTGGCTGGCTCGACGACGTCGCGCTCAAGACCGTCGCGCGCGAGAAGCCCGAGGCGCATCTGTCGGACTACGCGCTGACGACCCGTGGCACCAACTCCAGCGGCGGATTCTCGCGCGGCAACAACTTCCCGGCGACGGCCGTGCCGCACGGTTTCAACTTCTGGACCCCGGTGACCAACGCGGGTTCGCTGAGCTGGCTGTACGACTACGCACGTGCGAACAACGCGGACAACCTGCCGACCATCCAGGCGTTCAGCGCCAGCCATGAACCGAGCCCGTGGATGGGCGACCGGCAGACCTTCCAGGTGATGCCCTCGGCCGCGTCCGGCACCCCGGACACCTCGCGCACCGCCCGTGCGCTGGCCTTCAAGCACGAGAACGAGACCGCGCGCCCGTACTACTACGGGGTGACCTTCGAGAACGGTCTCAAGGCGGAGATGGCCCCGACGGACCACGCGGCGGCCCTGCGCTTCACCTACCCGGGCGCGGACGCGAGCGTGCTCTTCGACAACGTGACCGAGCAGGCGGGGCTGACCCTCGACAAGGAGAACGGGGTGGTCACCGGCTACTCCGACGTGAAGTCGGGGCTGTCGACGGGCGCGACACGGCTCTTCGTGTACGGGGTCTTCGACGCGGCGGTGACGGACGGCGCGTCGTCCGGGGTCAAGGGCTATCTGAAGTTCAAGCCCGGCGCCGACCACAGTGTCACGCTGCGTCTGGCCACCTCGCTGATCAGCGTCGACCAGGCCAAGGACAACCTGCGTCAGGAGATCCCCGACGGCACGTCCTTCGGCACCGTCAAGGCACGGGCCCAGAAGCAGTGGGACAGGCTGCTGGGCAAGGTCGAGGTCCAGGGCGCCACGCCGGACCAGCTCACGACGCTGTACTCCAGCATGTACCGGCTCTACCTGTACCCCAACTCCGGTTTCGAGAAAGTCGGTTCGAAGTACCAGTACGCGTCGCCGTTCTCCGCGATGCCGGGCCCGGACACCCCGACCCACACCGGCGCGAAGATCGTCGACGGCAAGGTGTACGTCAACAACGGCTTCTGGGACACCTATCGGACGACCTGGCCGGCGTACTCCCTCCTGACGCCTGGTCAGGCCGGTGAGATGGTCGACGGGTTCGTGCAGCAGTACAAGGACGGCGGCTGGACCTCGCGCTGGTCCTCCCCCGGGTACGCGGACCTGATGACCGGCACCTCCTCCGACGTGGCGTTCGCGGACGCATACGTGAAGGGTGTGCACTTCGACGCGGCGGCGGCCTACGACGCCGCGGTGAAGAACGCGACGGTCGTCCCGCCGGCCTCCGGTGTGGGCCGCAAGGGCATGACGACCTCCCCCTTCCTCGGCTACACGTCCACCGCGACGGGCGAGGGCTTCTCCTGGGCCATGGAGGGCTACGTCAACGACTACGGCATCGCCAAGATGGGCGAGGCCCTCTACAAGAAGACCGGCAAGAAGCGCTACAAGGAGGAGTCCGCGTACTTCCTCAACCGCGCCCAGGACTACGTGAACCTCTTCGACAAGAAGGCCGGGTTCTTCCAGGGCCGTGACGCGCAGGGCGACTGGCGCGTCGACTCCGCGAAGTACGACCCCCGCGTGTGGGGGTACGACTACACCGAGACGAACGGCTGGGGGTACGCGTTCACCGCGCCCCAGGACTCGCGGGGCCTGGCCAATCTGTACGGCGGCCAGGACGCGCTGGGCCAGAAGCTCGACACGTACTTCGCCACTCCCGAGACGGCCTCGCAGGACGTCGTGGGCTCCTACGGCGGGGTCATCCACGAGATGACCGAGGCCCGCGACGTACGGATGGGCATGTACGGGCACTCCAACCAGGTGGCCCACCACGTCACCTACATGTACGACGCGGCCGGCCAGCCGTGGAAGACGCAGAAGGACGTCCGCGAGGTCCTCTCCCGGCTCTACAGCGGCAGTGAGATAGGGCAGGGCTACCACGGCGACGAGGACAACGGCGAGCAGTCGGCCTGGTACCTCTTCTCCTCGCTCGGCTTCTATCCGCTGGTGATGGGCAGCGGCGAATACGCCATCGGCTCACCGCTGTTCACCAAGGCGACCGTCCACCTGGAGAACGGCCGGGACCTGGTCGTCAAGGCGCCCAGGAACAGCGCGAAGAACGTGTACGTCCAGGGTGTGCGGTTCAACGGCAAGAAGTGGAACTCCACCTCGCTCCCGCACTCGCTCATCTCCCGTGGCGGTGTACTGGAGTTCGACATGGGCGCCAAGCCGTCCTCGTGGGGCAGCGGCAGGAACGCGGCGCCCGTGTCGATCACGAAGGACGACAAGGTGCCCGCGCCGCGGGCGGACGTCCTGAAGGGTGAGGGCGCGCTCTTCGACAACACCTCGGCGACGGATGCCACCGTCACGACGGTGGACCTGCCGACGGCCGCCTCCGCCAAGGGCGTCCAGTACACCCTGACGTCGTCCGGGGACCACACGAAGGCTCCGGCCGGCTGGGTCCTGCAGGGCTCGTCCGACGGCACCAACTGGACCGACCTCGACCGGCGCTCCGGCGAGTCCTTCGCGTGGGACAAGCAGACCCGGGCCTTCTCGGTGGCGCACCCGGGCTCGTACGCGCACTACCGTCTGGTCCTGGACGGCGCGGCGACGCTCGCGGAGGTGGAGCTGCTGGCCTGACGCGGCATCCCACAGGAGCGGGCGCGGAGACCACTCTCCGCGCCCGCTCCGCCGTTCGGGCCCGGTGGGCGCTCCGTGCACGTGGACGTGGACGCCGACGTGGACGTGGACGTGGACGTGGACGTGGACGTGGCCGTAGCAGCGGTCACGGGAGCGTCGGCACGGGGCCCCGGACACACGGCGGCGGCCGCCGGGCACCAGCCCGGCGGCCGCCTTCCTCGTGCGCTCAGTTCACGGCGAGGGTGAAGACGTGCAGATCCGCGTTGTCGGGCAGTTTCACGCTCTTGACGGTCTTGCCGGACGGAGCCGCGAAGGGCTTCGTCGCGAAGACGTAGGTGGCGACGGGGTCCTTGTCCGCGCCCGCGACATTGCGGTACGCGGCCCTGGCGACGGTCACGTTGCCGTACTGGACGGTGCCGCCCCCGCCGCCGACGGTCCAGTCGGTGAAGGAGAGGTCGACCTGGTCGGTGCTGCCGTCGGTGTAGGTGACGGTGGCCGTGGTCCGCTGGTTTCCGTTGACCGCGCTGCCGATGAAGCACAACTGGGTGGCCGGACGCACGAGTTCGATGCTCTGGGCGGTCGCCGCGGCGTTGTCGGGACGGCCCGCGGGCGAGTCGGGCCAGGTGTAGGTGAGACCGGCCACGGTGCCCTGGCCGCCCGGGGTCAGGCCCGCGTCCGCGAGGGCCTGCCGGGAGTAGCTCCAGCCGCCGCCGTCGTAGTCGGCCTCGTCGTGGTCGCCGGCGTCGTCCGAGACGCCGGTGTTGTTGTAGGCGGCCAGGAGGGACCCGGGAGCCGCGACGGTCAGCGCCACCGGCTGCTGGTACGAGGTGCCGCCGGACGTCACGGTGACCCTGACGTCGTAGAAGCCCTGCCGGGCCGTGTCGCCCGCGGTCAGGGTGATCGAGCGGGAGCCCTCGGTCACCGTTCCCTCCGCGGGGGTCGCGGTCACTCCGTCCGGTGTGTCCACGTGGAAGCGGACCTCGGGGCCCGTGCCACCGTTCAGCGCCAGCGCGCGGATGTCGATCCGCGTACTGCCGCCGGGCGCGAGCGTCGCCGCGGTCGGGCCGACGCCGATCTGGTACGGCTGCTCACCGTCGCGGAAGGACGGCGGAGCGGCGGCCGGGTCGCTGCCCCAGGCGCGGTTCGGGGTGCCGGAGAGCGTGTAGTCGAGTGTGCCGCCGTCACGGACGAAGGAGGCGGGGAGCCAAGGGCGCCCGCTGGTACGACCGTTGACCTTCAGCGACTGCACGTACGGAGCGTCCGCCGCCGCGCCGGCCGCCCGGATCTCGATGTCGTTGCCGCCCGGACGCTCGATCCTGACGCGGCTGAACAGAGGTGAGGAGAGCGTGAGTTCGGCACGGGAGGGGACTTGCGGGTACATGCCGAGCGCGGAGAAGACGTACCAGGACGACATCTCGCCGAGGTCGTCGTTGCCGGGGATGCCGCCGGGCTGCGTCGACCACAGCTTGCCCATCGCCGCGCGGACGGTCTCCTGCGCCTTGTAGGGGGCGCCCGCGTAGTCGTACAGGTAGGGGACGTTGATCGACGGCTCGTTGTCCAGCTCCGACTTGTCGCCGCCGCTGCCCGTGAACGCCCAGCCGCCGTCGGCGTTGTGGAAGAACGTGTCGAGGCGGTCGAGCGCCTTGTCCCGGCCGCCCATGGCCGCGAAGAGCCCGGCCGGGTTGTGCTGGACCATCCAGGTGTACTGGGCCGCCGTGCCCTCGACGAAGCCGTTGCCGGTGGCGGGGGTGAAGCCGGTGACCCAGCTGCCGTCGGCCTTGCGGTTGGCGATGTAGCCGCCGGTCCGGTCGGCCGCG
Source organism: Streptomyces sp. NPDC005195 (assembly GCF_040608315.1). Taxonomy (NCBI): domain Bacteria; kingdom Bacillati; phylum Actinomycetota; class Actinomycetes; order Kitasatosporales; family Streptomycetaceae; genus Streptomyces; species Streptomyces sp. NPDC005195. Next base: position 46,053 of record NZ_JBEXHZ010000028.1, on the reverse strand, counting down.
ATGTTGAAGTTGTTCTGCCACCACTGGGAGCGCTCGGCGAAGTCCGTCGCCGTCCGCTTCTCCCCTGCCGCCGTGGCCAGTTGGGAGAGCGCGAAGTCCGCGCCGGACATCTCCAGGGTCTCGGCGGCGCCGCCCCAGGCGTTGGACACGGACGGCATGTAGTGCTGCTGGAGGTACTTGTCGAGCGACGGTCGCTGGCCCACCGACAGGACGGGCTTGCCCGACGAGGACAGGTCCTGGTCGGTCGGCACGGTCGCCGCCTTCACGAGTGACTTCAGCGCGCCCCGCAGATCGAATCCGGTGCCGCCGAAGGCCCGGATGCCCGCGAGCGCGGTCGGTGAGGGGTCGCCGTTCATGACGTGGGTGCCGCTCGCGCCGTGCAGCCAGCGGTCCCAGACTCCCCCGTTCTGCCGGGCCAGTTCGAGCAGCGACTGTGCGATGTCGGAGCCGGTGTCCGGGCTGAGGAGGGTGAGCAGCTGGACCTGGGAGCGGTAGACGTCCCAGCCGGAGAAGGTGCCGTACTGCGCCCGGTGGCCGCGGCCGACGACATGGACCCTGTCGTCGCTTCCCCGGTATCTGCGGTCGGCGTCACTGATGACGTTGGGATGCAGGAGGGCGTGGTAGAGCGCGGTGTAGAAGGTGGTGCGGTCGGTGTCGCTGCCGCCGCCGACCCGGATCGCGCCGAGCCGGTCGCGCCAGGCGCGGTGGGCGGCCGCCCGGACCGAACCGAAGGAACGGGACGGCGGGTTCTCGGCCTTGAGGTTGGCGGCGGCGCCCGCCTGACTGACGTACGAGATTCCGACCTTGACGTTCACCGGGCTGGTTGCGGGGGCGAACTCCACGTAGCCGCCGGCACCCTTGCCCGCGGCGGGACGGCCGCCGTCCGAGAAGCCGCCGGTACCGCCGCTCGCCCGGGTGGATCCCGGGCTCAGCCGGTCGTCCTGCCAGGTGCCGGTGGTCTTGAAGGCCCGGTCGAAGCGGGCGGTGAAGTACAGGGTGTAGTAGTCGCGTTGGCCCTCGGGGTCGAGGTAGCCGCAGAAGTTCCCGGAGGTGACCGAGCCCGAGACCGTCCGGGTCGCCGGGTCGATGCGCACGTCCGACGCCGTCGAGCCCACCTCGGAGTTGGCGGTGCGGATCAGCAGCGAGGCCGGCTTGTCCGCCGGGAAGGTGAAGCGGCCCGAGCCGGTGCGCGCGGTCGCCGTGAGGTCCGCCGTGACGCCGGAGGAGAGACCGACCTTGTAGTGGCCGGGATCGGCGCTCTCGTCCGCGTGCGCGAAGTCGGCGGCGTACACGGCGTCCTTGGTGTCGCTCGCCGGGGAGGAGGTGACCTCGCCCGCGAACGGGAAGAAGGGGATGTCGCCGCTGCCGCCCGCGCAGCCCGTGCCGGACATGTGGGTGAGGCTGAAGCCCCGGACGCGGGTGGCGTCGTACTGGTAGCCGCCGGGGGCGGCCGTGCGGGTGGCGTCCCCGCGGGTGTTCTCCGGGCTCCAGGAGAGCATCCCGAAGGGCACGACGGCGCCGGGGAAGACGTTGCCGCCGTTCTTGGTGCCGATGAGCGGATCGACGTAGGTGGCGGGGTCCCGGACGAGGTCGGGCGGTGCGGCGGCGGCCACCGCGGGGGTGATCCCGCCGGCCGCGAGGACGACGGCGAGCAGGACGGTTGACGGACGGAAACGCATGACGCGGCCCCTCCTCCTTCGGACGGGTCGCGCACCACGGGTCGCACAAGCCGCAGGGACAGTAACGTGCGCCACCCGTACCACGGAAGACCGCGTCAGAAGCGTCAGGCGCACACGGCTCCCACCCCGCCGGCCCAACCCGGTACTCACTCCTCCGGGTCAACAGGCTTGACATCGTTGTCTGTTGAGGCGGTAGAGTCATCTACAGACCATCAGACAACGTTGTCGCACGCCATGGTCGTCACAAGCCACGCACCATCCCGGGCCGGCACTCCCCCCGCCGGCCCGGGCTCGCGGACCGGGTGAGTCTCCCAGCAGCCACCCGGTCCGCCCCGAGCTGATCGGCCGGCCCGGCGGGCAGGCGTGGTGGCGGGGTCACCGCGCGGGACCGTGATGGGGTGCGGGGACGTCGCGCCCGGACGCGGTTTCGGACGACGCGCGGCGACTTGTGTGTGTATGCGCGTGGAGACCTGTGAGCGTATGCGCGCGGCAGCCTGTGTCCGTATGCGCGCGGCGCGGCCTGTGCCCGTATGCGGCCTGCGACGGCTGCCCCCTGGCGTACAGGGGCGCCTCCCTTGCCCCCTCCCCCCTCGGCTCCCCTGTCTCCTCTGTCCCCCTGGCCGCGGGGCGCGTCGGCTACGACGACCTCGGGAGTTCCCCGCGACACCGGTCGAAAAGACGGCGGGCCGCACTCCTCATGATGAGGAGTGCGGCCCGACCGGTCCGCCGGATCGCCTGCCGCGGGGGCTACTTGGCGATCAGGTTGCGCAGCACGTACTGCATGATGCCGCCGTTGCGGTAGTAGTCCGCCTCGCCGGGGGTGTCGATGCGGACGACCGCGTCGAACTCGACGCCGCTGTCCGTGGTGACCTTCACCGTGCGCGGGGTGGTGCCGTTGTTGAGCTCCTCGACACCGGTGAAGGAGAAGGTCTCCTCGCCGGTCAGACCGAGGGACTCGGCGGTCGCGCCCTCCGGGAACTGGAGCGGCAGGACGCCCATGCCGATGAGGTTCGAGCGGTGGATGCGCTCGTAGGACTCGGCGATGACGGCCTTGACGCCGAGCAGCGCGGTGCCCTTGGCGGCCCAGTCGCGGGACGAGCCGGAGCCGTACTCCTTGCCGGCCAGGATGACCAGCGGGATGCCCTGCTCGATGTAGTTGCGCGAGGCGTCGTAGATGAACGCCACCGGGGCGTCCGCCTGGGTGAAGTCCCGGGTGAAGCCGCCCTCGGTGCCCGGCGCGATCTGGTTGCGCAGGCGGATGTTGGCGAACGTACCGCGGATCATGACCTCGTGGTTGCCGCGGCGGGAGCCGTAGCTGTTGAAGTCACGACGCTCGACACCGTGGTCCGTGAGGTACTTGCCTCCGGGGGTGTCGGCCTTGATGGCGCCGGCCGGGGAGATGTGGTCGGTGGTGACCGAGTCGCCCAGCTTCGCCAGCACGCGGGCACCGGCGATGTCGGTGACCGGGGACGGCTCGTGCGCCATGCCCTCGAAGTACGGGGGCTTGCGGACGTAGGTCGACTGCGGGTCCCACTCGAAGGTGTTGCCCTCGGGGATCGGCAGCGCCTGCCACTGGGCGTCACCCGCGAAGACGTCCTGGTAGGACTTGTTGAACATGTCCTCGCCGATGGCGTTCGCCACGACATCGTTGACCTCGGCCTCGGAGGGCCAGATGTCCGCCAGGTAGACCGGCTTGCCGTCCTGGTCGGTGCCGAGGGCGTCCTTGGTGATGTCCACCTTCATGGAGCCCGCGAGCGCGTAGGCGACGACCAGCGGCGGGGACGCCAGGTAGTTCATCTTCACGTCGGGGTTGATACGGCCCTCGAAGTTCCGGTTGCCGGAGAGGACCGACGTGACGGCGAGGTCGTGGTCGTTGACGGCCTTGGAGACCTCGTCCGGCAGCGGGCCGGAGTTGCCGATGCAGGTGGTGCAGCCGTAGCCGACCAGGTTGAAGCCGACCTTGTCGAGGTAGGGGGTGAGCCCGGCCTTGTCGAAGTAGTCGGTGACGACCTTGGAGCCCGGGGCGAGGGTGGTCTTGACCCACGGCTTGCGGGTCAGGCCCTTCTCCACGGCCTTCTTCGCGACGAGCGCGGCGGCGACCATGACGTACGGGTTCGAGGTGTTGGTGCAGGAGGTGATGGCCGCGACCGTCACCGCGCCGTGGTCGATCTCGTAGGTCGAGCCGTCGGGGGCCGTGACCGTGACCGGGTTGGAGGGGACGCCGTTGGCGGCGGCCGGGGAGTCGGAGGCCGGGAAGGACTCCTTGCCCGCCTCGTCGTCGTCGGCGACATAGTTGCGCACGTCGCTCTTGAACTGCTCGGCGGCGTTCGCGAGGACGATGCGGTCCTGCGGGCGCTTCGGGCCGGCGATCGAGGGGACGACCGTGGAGAGGTCGAGCTCCAGCTTCTCGGAGAAGTCGGGCTCGGCGGCCGGGTCGAGCCAGAGACCCTGCTGCTTGGCGTACGCCTCGACGAGCGCGAGCTGCTGCTCGGAACGGCCGGTCAGCTTCAGGTACTTGATGGTCTCGCCGTCGATCGGGAAGATCGCGGCGGTGGAGCCGAACTCCGGCGACATGTTGCCGATGGTGGCGCGGTTGGCCAGCGAGGTGGCGGCCACACCCTCACCGTAGAACTCGACGAACTTGCCGACGACGCCGTGCGCCCGCAGCATCTCGGTGATCGTGAGCACCAGGTCGGTGGCGGTCGTGCCGGGCGGGAGCTCACCGGTGAGCTTGAAGCCGACGACGCGCGGAATGAGCATCGAGACCGGCTGACCGAGCATCGCGGCCTCGGCCTCGATGCCGCCGACGCCCCAGCCGAGGACGCCCAGGCCGTTGACCATCGTGGTGTGGGAGTCCGTACCGACGAGGGTGTCGGGGTAGGCCTGGCCGCCCCGGACCATGACCGTGCGCGCCAGGTGCTCGATGTTCACCTGGTGGACGATGCCGGTGCCCGGCGGGACGACCTTGAACTCGTCGAACGCGGTCTGGCCCCAGCGCAGGAACTGGTAGCGCTCCTTGTTGCGGCCGTACTCCAGCTCGACGTTCTGCGCGAAGGCGTCGTGGGTGCCGAACTTGTCGGCGATGACGGAGTGGTCGATGACCAGCTCGGCCGGGGCCAGCGGGTTGATCTTCGCCGGGTCACCGCCGAGCTCCTTGACGGCCTCGCGCATGGTGGCGAGGTCGACGACGCAGGGCACGCCGGTGAAGTCCTGCATGATCACGCGCGCCGGCGTGAACTGGATCTCCTGGCTGGGCTGCGCCTGGGAGTCCCAGCCGCCGAGGGCCCGGATGTGGTCGGCGGTGATGTTCGCGCCGTCCTCGGTGCGGAGCAGGTTCTCCAGCAGCACCTTCAGGCTGTACGGAAGGCGAGCCGAGCCTTCCACCTTGTCCAGCCGGAAGATCTCGTACGACTCGTCGCCCACCTGCAGCGTGCTGCGGGCGTCGAAGCTGTTCGCCGACACGACAGTCTCCTTCATTGATGTGCGCGTTCCCACCGCATCCTGCCGCCACGACGTCTTGGCCGATCCGCTAAGGTAAGGCTAAGTTAGGTAAACCTTACCGAGATGGCGGCTGCGGTGCGCCTCGGCAGATATCTCGATGTCGAGATAACTCTAGTACATGGGGGCGTCCTGGTCATGCGCGCCCTGCCTGTGGCGCCTCCGCACGCCCGGCCGGATCCCGCTCACGCCCGCCGTGCCCGGGGGACGTCGCGCCTGTCCGGCCGGCGACTTCGGTGTCCGTCGTGGGTTCGCGCGCGCCCGTTTCCCGGCCCGGCCCCACCGACGCCGGCCTGGAAGCCTGACGTTTACGACGCGGGCGCGTAACCTCGCCCGGGTGGCACGTAGTCCGAGGAATCCCCGCCGACTGGTCGCGGACGGGCGCGTGTACCTGTGGACGATGCGCCACAGCCACCGACAGGATCCCGAAGGGCGGTCCGTGGACTGCCGCCAGATCCTCACCCTGATTCCTCAGCCCGCGGGCACGGGCGGCCCGCTGCGCATCGTCTTCGCCGACGGGCCCGGCCGGTACGTCCCGGGCGGGGCCCCCTTCGGCTCCGGGGACGTGGGCTTCACTCGGGGCGCGGACCTGAACCTGCACGAGCCGGGAGCCGTCCGGGCGCTGCTCGACGTGGCACTGGCCCGTGGATGGCGACCGGCGGAGCGGCGGGCTGCGGAGGTGGACGGCTGGCCCCTGCTGGAGGCGGCGGCCGTCGTGCGAGCCGGGGACGCCGACCCAGAAGACCCTTGACGAGTGGCTCCCTGCCGTGGAGACGGCTGATGTCACATGCCCACAAGGAGACCCCGTCGCCCCCGCCGGTTCACCGGCGGGTGCGACGGGGACGACGGGTGCGACGGGGACGACGGGGACGACGGGGAACAGGCCGAGGGGCTCGGCGGACATCGGAGTCCCGGACATCTGAGCCCCGCCCACCGGGCTCTCGGCCCCGGTCACCGGATCCTCGGTCACCAGGGAAGCGAGCCCTCGAGGTCGAAGTAGCCTCCGGTCGGACCCTCCGGGCCCAGCTGGGCCGTGCGGACGATGATCTCGGCGCCCTCCTCGACGGTCTGCGTGCCCGTGTGCCCGTTCAGGTCCGTCGCGGTGTAGCCGGGCTCCACCGCGTTGACGCGGATCTCGGGGAAGGCCTTCGCGAACTGCACGGTGATCATGTTGACCGCGGTCTTCGACGCCGGATAGGCGACCCCGGGGTAGGCGTACGTGGGTGTGCCGGGGGTGCTGACCCGACCCAGCGAGGCCAGTCCGCTGCTCACGTTCACCACGACCGGGGCCGCGGAGCGCCGCAGCAGGGGCAGGAACGCGTGGGTGACCCGTACGACCCCGAAGACGTTCGTCTCGAAGAGCGACCGCATCATGTCGGCGGTCAGGTCCGCGGCGCCGACGACACCCCCGTCCGGCGTCCGCCCCTCGATACCGGCGTTGTTGATCAGTACGTCGAGACCGCCGTCGGCCTCGATGGTCTTCGCGGCGGCGGCGACGGAGGCGTCGTCGGTGACGTCGAGGACGACCGCGCGCGCCCCCAGTTCCTCGGCGGCCCGGCGCCCGCGCTCCGGGTCCCGGCTGCCGATGTAGACGATGTGGCCCGCGGCGACGAGGCGGCGGGCGGTCTCGAGGCCGAGACCCTTGTTCGCTCCGGTGATCAGGGTTGTCGTAGGTGTTGCAGTTGCCGTAGTTGTCGTAGTTGCCGTGGTTGTCGTCATGGCTCCAGGTTGCGGCCGGGCACCCCGGTCAGCCAGGAGTCCCGGCTTCCTGGGACTCCCAGTACCAGGCAGGTCCACGCCGGGCGGGGCACAGTGGAGGCATGGCGAGCACGGAGTTCGGGCGGACGGTACGACGCTGGCGCGACCGGGTCTCCCCGGAGGCCGCCGGGCTGCCTGCCGGCGGACAGCGGAGGGCGGCCGGGCTGCGCCGTGAGGAACTCGCCCTGCTGGCCGGGATCTCGGTCGACTACGTCACCCGTCTCGAACAGGGACGGGCGGCCCACCCGTCGGAGCAGGTCGTCGAGGCGCTCGGCCGGGCCCTGCGGCTGTCCGGCATCGAGCGCGAACACCTCTTCCATGCCGCCGGGCTGGTCCCGCCGGGGCGGGGCACGGTCCCCGGCTACCTCACGCCGAGCGTGCAGCGGCTGCTGGACCGGCTGACCGGGACCCCCGTGGCGGCCTACGACGCGGCGTGGACGCTGCTGGTGGCCAACCCGCTGTACGCGGCTCTGCTGGGCGACCCGTCGGGGTGGCGCGACCAGGAGCGCAACGGGGTGTGGCGTGCCTTCCTCGGTCCGGCCGGCCGGGTGCGCCACACACCGCAGTCCCGGCGGACACTGGAGACCGCGCTCGTGAGCGACCTGCGGGCCACATCGAGCCGGTATCCGGCCGACCCGCGGGTACGGCGGCTGGTCGCGGAACTGCGCGCGGGCAGCGACCGGTTCGCCGAGCTGTGGGACACCGGGGCCGTGGGCCGTCAGGAGGCCTCCCGCAAGACCGTCGACCACCCCCAGTTGGGCCCTCTCACACTGGACTGCGACATTCTCAGCGTCGCCGGAAGCGACCTGCGCATCATGGTCTACACAGCCGAGCCCGGCTCCCAGGACGCCGAACGGGTCGCGCTGCTCGGCGTGCTCGGCACCCAGACACTGGCCTGAACAGGGCTGATGCCCAAGGCAGTTCGTCTACGGAGGCCTTTCACGGGGTGTCGTAGATCCGCAGGCGGCCAAGGGCCGATTCCGGGGTACCCGGTGTCCGAGCCGGGACGCACCCGGTGTCGCGAACCACCTCTAGGGGGCCCTCGATGGCAATCACCTTCCGCAAGAGCTTCCGCATCCTTCCCGGGGTGCGGCTGAACATCAACCGGCACTCGTGGTCGATCACCACCGGCGGACGGCACGGACCGCGGCACACCCACAGCAGCACCGGGCGCAAGACCACCTCGATGGACCTGCCGGGCCCCTTCGGCTGGCGCCGCACCACGCGGCGGCGGGACCACTGACCCCACCGGCCCGCTCCCGCCCGGGTGAGGGAGTGAGGACGCCGACCGGCCGCCGTGACGGCGGTGACGCGCACGATGGGGGACGGGCGAGCCCGGTCCCCCATCGCGGCCCTCACCTGCGAGAGGGACGCACCGGTCAAAAAAGGAGGAAAGACAGGAAAGGCCGGAAGCGCGCCACACCCTTCCTTTCCCTGCGGTCTCGCCCGAACTCCCCTGCGAGTCCGCCCCGCTGACCACCATCACTCGAATGGCTGTACTCCATTTCTCTTTATCTCACATGAGATATACGGTCGCGCCATGGCAGACGACTACCTCGTACGCATCGGCAAGCTCATCCGTGACGCCCGTCAGCACCGGGGCTGGACCCAGTCGCAGCTTGCCGAGGCCCTCGGCACCAGCCAGAGTGCCGTCAATCGCATCGAGCGCGGCAATCAGAACATCAGCCTTGAGATGATCGCCCGCATAGGGGAAGCCCTGGACAGCGAGATCGTGTCCCTCGGCTACGCGGGTCCGATGCATCTGCGCGTGGTCGGCGGACGGCGGCTGTCCGGCTCGATCGACGTGAAGACCAGCAAGAACGCCTGTGTCGCGCTGCTGTGCGCGACGCTCCTGAACAAGGGCCGCACGGTGCTGCGCCGGGTGGCCCGGATCGAAGAGGTCTACCGCCTGCTGGAGGTGCTCGGTTCGATCGGTGTCCGCACCCGGTGGATCAACGACGGGGTCGACCTGGAGATCGTGCCCCCGGCCCAGCTGGACATGGAGGCCATCGACGCCGAGGCGGCCCGCCGTACGCGGTCCATCATCATGTTCCTCGGCCCGCTGCTGCACCGCATGGACCAGTTCAAGCTGCCGTACGCGGGCGGTTGCGACCTGGGCACCAGGACCATCGAGCCGCACATGATCGCGCTGCGCCGCTTCGGTCTCGACATCGCCGCCACCGAGGGGCTCTACCACGCCCGGGTGGACCGTTCGGTCTCCCCCGCCCGCCCGATCGTCCTGACCGAGCGCGGCGACACGGTGACCGAGAACGCGCTGCTCGCCGCGGCCCGCCACGACGGTGTGAGCGTCATCCGCAACGCCTCCTCCAACTACATGGTCCAGGACCTGTGCTTCTTCCTGGAGGCCCTGGGTGTACGGGTGGAGGGCATCGGCACCACGACGCTCACCGTGCACGGGGTGCCCACCATCGACGTGGACGTGGACTACTCGCCCTCGGAGGACCCGGTCGAGGCGATGAGTCTGCTCGCCGCCGCGGTCGTCACCGAGTCGGAGCTGACGGTGCGCCGGGTGCCGATCGAGTTCCTGGAGATCGAGCTCGCGGTCCTGGAGGAGATGGGCCTCGACCACGACCGTTCGGCGGAGTACTTCGCCGACAACGGCCGTACGCGGCTGGTCGACCTCACGGTCAGGCCCTCCAAGCTGGAGGCGCCGATCGACAAGATCCACCCGATGCCGTTCCCGGGCCTGAACATCGACAACGTCCCGTTCTTCGCGGCCATCGCGGCCTCCGCGCAGGGCAAGACGCTGATCCACGACTGGGTGTACGACAACCGGGCGATCTATCTCACGGACCTCAACCGCCTCGGCGGGCGGCTCCAACTCCTCGACCCGCACCGGGTGCTGGTGGAAGGGCCGACCCGCTGGCGCGCCGCCGAGATGATGTGCCCGCCCGCGCTGCGGCCCGCCGTCGTCGTCCTGCTGGCGATGATGGCGGCCGACGGGACGTCCGTACTGCGCAACGTGTACGTCATCAACCGCGGCTACGAGGACCTGGCCGAGCGGCTCAACTCGCTCGGGGCGCAGATCGAGACGTTCCGGGACATCTGATCGGCGGGGTGTCGTGCCCTTTGAAGGCGAGGGGCACGACACCTCAACATGCCAGCTGACCTGCAGATACCCACCTTCACGACCCTCCACTGATCACTGTTGTTTTTCAGCACCTTGTGCAACGCACGTGCAAGATGATCTTGAATAGTTGACGATGCGTCAGAGATGCCTGAATATCCGTCAGCCATCACGGAGGGTTGTCGCCGAAGTGGCCTCGCAACGTCCGATGTCGGTCGTGTCACGCCGACCGCGTCTGGTCTACGAGGTGAACCGCTATCTGCCCGACGTCTCCTGCCTCGCGACGCAGCCCGAGGTCCGGCCGCGCATCCGATTCCTCTAGCTGATCACCTCGCCAAGCAGAGAAGGACCCGCACCACGCGGGCGCGGGTCCTCTGCCGTAGACGGGCGCCGTGTCACGGGCTGAGCCTGCGCCCACCTCGTGGGAGCACCCGCCGTGACGTCCGGGCCAGCGGGGTCGGGCCGCCCTACGATGAGCAGCGTGACAAGCCTCCGCGCCCCAGGCCCCAGGGGCGCTGCGCACCTTCACGACCGCCTTCGGCGCGCCCAGCATGTCCGTCGCCCAGTTCACCACGACCCACGCCGCGCACGTCCAGATTACCGATCTGCGTGATCTTCTCCCCGCGTCCGTCACGGCCCTCCTGCAGTGAGTGTCCTCTACGCGAGCCCTTGAGGCAGGCCGCCGGCCCCGCCGTGACGTCAGGACTCTGAGGGACTCCGCCATGGTCTTGGCGGCGGTTAAACGGGATGCTGCAGGTTCCGCTGTACCCAGATACTGGAACCTGCGGTCAGGGAGGGCAAGCCCGTGGTGGAGATGGAACCCGGTATCAGGCAGGCGTTGGACGACGCGTCAACTGGCTTTGTCTCCTACGAACAGTTGTTGGAACGCTTCCTCAAGGCGCTCACCGAGGCGGCCCTGCAGAATGACGGGCAGGGCGTCGCTCTGTGGGCCGCCTTCAGCTTCCACCACAATGAGCAGAAGGGCTTCACCGGCAGCTACGCGGGATCCGATCCAGGCGAGCCGTGGCCAACCGATCCGCGTCAGGTTCCGGCGGAGGTGCTGGCGGTGTGGGCCGCATACGCGGCCCATGCCCGGCATCCCGGGGTAAGGGCCCGTCTGCACCACTTGCTGTGGGAGGCCCGGAAGGGCGATGCCTTTCAGCATGCCCGGCAGGCGATCAAGGCCTACCGGGATGCGGCGGCTGAATTCCTGAACGCGCCGGAACGGAATTCTGGGCAGGTGCGGGCATGCGACTGCTTGACCGTCGCCCAGGACTTGGCCGCTTCCCTGAGCCAGACCACGCTTGAGGACAGCGTCCGCAGCGTCATGACGGATTTCGTCACGGCGATGCTCAACGAGGGGGATGACGCCCCTGGTCTGGTCCTTCAGCTGTTGCGGGCTCTCAGCGTGAGGCGGCCAGTGGACGAAGGCGTCTGTCGCCTTCTGGACACGGCCTGCGACCGGTACACGTCCGACGCTTTTGTGCTCGTTGACCTGTTGGAATTGCGCCGGGACGTGGAGACGGACGTGGCGGCACGCACGGATCTCGACCGCCGTATCGTCACAACGATCTTGGAGGATGCCGAGCGGCTGTCAGGTTTCCTTCGCATTGACCGGCTCAGCACGGCGGCAACCATGGCCCGGGACCGGGGCCTGGTAGACCTGCATGACGAGGCGGTCCTACGGATGCAGCGTACCGACCCCGAACATCTCGGTATGTCATGCTTCGAGGAGACCATTCGCGTGCCCAAGGCCATGTTCGATGCCTACACCCAGTGGGTGGGCGGCGCCTCCACCCTCGGTGAGGCGCTGGGAAGACTGGCTGCTGTCCCCTCTCCGGCCGGCTCCTCCGCCAACGCCCAGAACGCCGCGCACCGCATCGCCCAGTCCTCAGCGTTCCTCTCCGTCGTCTCCACCGTGCGGATCAACCCGGTGGGGCCGGTCCCGGTCGCGCCCGCAGCGGTGGATCCGCTGGCGAATCACGCAGCGCAGTGGCGGCTGGTGTCCATGGAACTGACAGGGCTGTGCGTTGCGGCAGCGCTGGACCAGATCGGCGAACGCTTCGACCCCGACGAGGACACACTCGTCGAGCTGCTCACCCATCCCCCGGTAGTGCCGACCGGCCGTGCCCGCAGGCTGGCCTTGGCACTGCTTCACTACTGGCGGCAGGAGTACACCGCCGCCTACTCTCTGGCCCTGCCCCGGGTCGAAGGGCTGCTGCGCGAACTGCTCCGGCAGCAGGACGTTCCCGTTGTCCGTGTCGCTCAGGGCGATGCCCGCGGAGGAGCCAGCCTGCTCGGCACACTCATCGACCGCATGACCGAGGCCGGGCTCGACCCTGATTGGCAGGATTTCCTGCGGCTGCTGCTGACCGATGGTGCGCGCGGCATGAATTTGCGCAACGACGAGCTCCATGATCTCGCCGACGACGAGCCGCAGCCCCACCGCGCCGCCCTCGTCCTGCTGGCTGACCTCTACTTGGTCTCCCGCGCCCACCAACCGAACGCAGACGAGACAGCCGATCCCCAGGAAGGGTGAGCCCCGCCTGTTCGCCGGCTGGTCAAGTGAGGGCCAGCGCGGAAGGTGTTGCGTACGTCGGTGAGGGGGCCGCGGTCGCGGGTGTAGTAGAGCTTGTTGGCGAGCAGGACGGCCCAGCGGTCTTGTGTGGAGTTAATCCACATGCCGGTGCCGGTGAAGCCGTAGTGCACGTAGGCGCCCTCGGCCGGGTCGGTGCCGGAGGCAGGGTGCCAGAACAGGCCGCGGACGGGTTCGAGTTCGCCGGTGTGGACCTTCAGCGACTCCTCAACCCAAGCGGGGCCGAAGCCTGGCTGGTTGGGGATCTGTGCGGGGTCGAGCATGTAGCGGAGGAAGGTCGCGAGGTCGTCGAGGTCGGAGAAGGCGCCGGCGATGCCGCAGGTGCCGCCGAGGAAGCGGGCGGAGAAGTCGTGGGCGGTGCCTTTGAGGTGGGTGTCGGTGTCGGGGTCCCGTTCGGTGGGGGCGCACCGGGCCACACTCCGTCACCCCCGAATCTGCGACAGGGCCGATTCACGACAACCATGCACGGGGGTAGGGCTTGTCAGGAGCCGGTAGAGGGCAGGGTGAAGCGCGCAGTGACGGCGGTGGTGGTGATGTCGTAGAAGCGCCTTCCCTCAGGGCCGAAGGGATTTTCTAGTTCGTGGACGCGGATGCGGGCCGGGTCCTTGGCATGGGTGACGAACAAAATGGTGTACTTCTCTCCGTCCTCCAGGTTCTGGGCTCGGCGGATCTCAGAGGAGCCGAGGATGAAGGAGGGGTCGTCGCCGCTGGTGGCCTTGGCCTCGAAGTAGTGGTGCCCCTGCGGGGTCTCAATGACGAAGTCGTAGCCGAGGATGTCGCTGCCGATGCCGTCGCCGTACTCCTCCGCGCGGGTGCTGGAACGCCAGGATTGTCGGGGCGGCACGCCGTAGTGGTGTTCGATCCACTTGCCTGCGGCGATCTCGCCCAGATATCCGATGGTGGCGGTCTCCTCAAGGTCAGGGCCAGTGACGCTCACCCCTCCGCCGGTATCGGACTTGGCCAGGCGGGGGTGGGATGCGACGGGCGTGCGGCGGCGCGCGGGCAGCGCCGTCGTGCGGGTGGCGAGGCGGGCGGGGGTCAGGGCCTTGGCGATGGCGACGCCCAGGGTTCGCCAGTCGGGAGGCATTGCCGGGGCGCTCCCGGCACTCGGGCTGGTGGTCGTCGCTGGTGGTGGTGTCCCTGGGATGGCCGAGGTGCGAGGGCCTGGCACCGGAACTGGCCCGGGTGGGGGTGCAGTGCCAGGGGCCGGCGCCGGGCCCGGTGCGGTTGCGGCGCCGGGTGGGGACGTGGAGACAGGGCCGGCCGGAGTCCAGGTGGTGGGCATACCGGCAGGCCAGTGGCCGTGGGAGTGCAGCCACGCCGTGAGGGAGGCCATGTTCAGGGCGGTGAAGTCGGTGGTGCCGTCCGCGTGCATGCCCTCCACCACTGCCGGTACCTGGGGCAGCTGGTGAGGGGCCGCTTCGGTGCCACTGATGCGCTGCCACTGGCTGATTCCCTGCTGCAGGCGTAGCAGCGCATCGGGGAGGAAGGCGAGGTTGGTTGCGCGGAGTTCGGCGAGCGGTCTGGGCGAGGGCAAGGTGTGTTCGCTGCTGGTGGCGGGCAGGTGGCGCTCGGCCCACGCTTCGGCGCGGGCTTGCAGCACGGTGGGAGGCAGATCCCAGTAAGTGTCGGCCCAGGCAGAGTCGGGCTGCCGCAGGCCGGGGAGTTCACGCAGGCGCAGGTAGTCGGCCAGGTCCTCGCCGCGAGCGTAGACAGGCCAGAAGGCGTCGCGGATGCGGCCGACGAGGGTGTCCTCGTGCTTTTGCAGCCACAGGTTCACCCGCCGCTGGTGGCCGTCAGTGTTGTGCAGGGGGTCGAGGTTCGCGGCGCTGCGGCGCTTGTTGGCGTCCGCGAGTGGGATTTTCAGGGCGCCTAGGGCGTCGGGCAGTTCGTCGTCCAGATGGGCCAGGAGGTCGTCTGCGGCGTCCGGGAGGTGCCGGGTGAGCCAGGTCGCAAGGTCTTCAGGAGCGGCCAGGGTGTGGCGCTGGTCGTGGAGGGTGGCTGCGAGGCTGGGGTCGATACAGGCCAGCAGGTTGTAGAGGCGTTCGATGTGGGCGTGGGGGTCGCTGGCAGCGAGCACCTCGTCGAGCTTGGTCCTGGTGATGGCGAGCACCTCGGCGACGTCGTCCAGGGTGGTGCGGTCGGGCTGCTCCGGGTTCCTGCGCAGCAACTGGAAGAGGCGGGCGCGGAGCCTGTCCGTCAGGTCGGGTGCTCCCACCAGGGCGGCGAGGGCGTCGCAGGCGGCTTCCAATGTGTCCCACAGGGTGCGGGCGCTGGGGTGTACGGCGACGATTCGCGGCGCTGGCCCATCGGAATCGTGGAGGAAGGAGTGCGGCCGGTAGTCGGGCGGGACGAGATGCTCGTCGATGAGGATGCGGCTCTCGCTGGCCTGGACGAGGTGAGCGGTAGCCAGGCGCTTGCGGGCCCGGGCGAGGCGTTGGGCATGCTGAGCTGTGTCGACGCTGCTCTGCCATTCCAGGAGACCGAGGATCAGCGCGGTAAGCCACGGGCCGGCGGCATCCGGCAAGGGGATGCTGGGGGCGTCCTTCATAGAAACACCGTCGAGCTCGGCGTCGATATCCGCGTCGCGTGTCGCCTTCAGGCGGCCGTCGGCGCCGTCCCCCAGTTGGGCATGGATGCGTTCGGCCAAGGCTGTGCTGCGGATGGCTAGCAGCGTCACCGGCGCCGCGCGCAGCGAGGTCTCTTGGACCTTGCCATCCCTGTGGGGGGTATAGACCATCTCCTTGCCCAGGGACGCCAGACCCAGGGTGCCGCCGCGTTCGACGACCAGGCGTTCAGGGGCGGCGACGGTGTTGGAGCGGCGAGAGGCGGTGGCCGGCAGCAGGTCCTGCCAGGCGTCCTCGTAGGCGCTGCGGATGGCGTGTCGGGTCTGGGCGGCGGTGGAGTCGGGCAGATCAGCGACAAGGCCGGTCAGGTAGTCGAGGCGGTCCGCGGCTGTGCGCTCGTCGTGCCACAGCCTGATCCCCAGGGGCGACAGCCGCTGCAGGACCGTTGGGGTGAGCAGTCGGCGCAGCGCGGGCGGCTGGGCGGGCAGGAAGGCGGGCACTTGGCCGTTGGTGATCACCCACGCCTTACGCAAGGGCACGAAGGAGATGGCGGCACGGCGGCCCGGGGTGGTCTGGGGAAACCAAGGCTCGCTGGCCAAGAACGCCGCCGCCGGGCTGAGCCAGCGCACGCTGTGGGCGCCCTCCTGGTCGGTCCTCTTGAAGACGGTGCGCAGGTACTCCACGAGCCAGTTCTGCACCGCCTCCAGCAGGAGTTCCGCCAGTCGCAGCCGGTCGCGCGGATCCAGGGCGGTGTGGACGCTTCCACCCGGCATCGTGTACAGCTCACCGGCCCGGTACGGCTTACTGACGAAAGCACCCCGTTCCTGTGGGGTCACCGCGTTGATCCAGACACGCCGCTGCTCGGGCGTGAGCACGCCCTGATTCCAGAACGTGGTGAGCCCAGGGCCGTTCAGTTCACGGCCTCTGCATTCCACGCTCTCGCCGCTGAGGATGTTGGGCTGCCAGCCGGAGCGGGCCCCGGCGTGCTGCAGGAACTCGCGCAACTCCGTGACGTTGGCCGCTGGGTCGACCGCTTCCGGCGCGAGGAGGATCCGGTCCTCCAGCTCGCGCAACCCCGCCGCACGCTCGACGACCCCTTGCAGGAACTTGGCGGGCTCCCCCTCTCCCCACTCGGGCCCGAAGACCGCCTGCGGAGCAGGGAGCCAGCCCCCGCGCACTGGCACCATGAGCTGCCGCAGCTCCTTGGGAGGCTCCCTATCCGGTGGCCGCATCCGCCAGATGCGCAGCGCCACCTGCAGGTACCCGGTGAGCGCCTGGGGATCGGTGGACTTGACCATCAGCTGGGCAATCATCCGCAGCAGCGTGGCGGAGTTGTACTCGCGGGCCAGCTTCGCCCGGATCATCCACGCGCGCGTCGTATCGCTGAGCGGAACCTTGGGATCGAAGACCGCGATACGCGCGGCAAGCTGCCGAGGCAGAGCCCCCAGCGGGTCCTCCGCACCTGCTGCACGCCTTGGAGGAAAGAACGCCAGCCGTCTCCCGTCGGCAGCGACAAGGCCGCCACCGGCGCAGATGAGCAGGCCCTGGCGGAGCAGCGGGGCGTGGGTGACCGGGAACAGGGCGGCCAAGTCACCGTAGAACCCGGCCCACTGCTCGGGCGTGGCGCTCCTGGCCCAGTGATGCGCAACGATTTGCGCCCACCCTGCGAGGAGTTCCGCCCCCGGGACCAGGGTGCTGCCGCATGCCCGGACGAGGCTCTTCAGCCGCTCAATGCGCACTTCCTCCACCGCCGGGTCGATGATGTCGGCCACACCGGCGGCGGCAACCGCGTCGGCGTTGAAGTACTCGGTATCACCGGACCACTGCTTGGCCACTACCACAGGAATGCGCCTGTGACCCGGCCCGCGTGTCGGCACCAGCGCAAGTTCCGCCAGCGGCACGCCAGCCTGCTCGCAGGCACTGGTCAGCTGGGGCAGATATGAGCTTTGCCAGCACATGAGGTCCAGCAGCGTGCCATCTGCCAGATCCAGCTCCTTGTCCCGTACCAGTGCCGCCACGCGGGCGCTGGCATCAATCGCCTGGCTGATCAGTGCCCGATTCCACGGGTTGTCTGCCTTCAGCGTGCGCCGCGCCAGGTCGCTGTCGAAGAGGGCGTTGAGGTAGCCGCCGAGTGGTTCCCCCGCCTCGGGTGTCATCGGCAGGAAGCTGTACATACGCCCTGCGGATAGCGCCGCGCCGTCAGGCACGGCGATCTGCACCTGCCCGCCGCCTTCCCATTTCTCGAGCGCGTCGTCAACCGTGCCCTCTTCCAGGCCTTCACGGGCGGCCTCGGCCAGCACAGCGGGATCCACGTCGGCGGTGACCACCACGAGACGCAACCCGTCGCGGACTGTGATCTCCTCCACCCGCAGCCCATCACGGAACAGCACTGCGGTGACTTCTCGCAGGTACTGCCGGGAGTCGACCTCGGCCCCCTCGCCTTCAACTCTCACAGTGACGGTTCCCAGCCGTTCCAAGAACAGCTCGAACGGTGCGCCGGGGTCCTGCAGCTGGACGATCTGCCGTCGGGCCTCCCCCAGCTCCCGCGGTGAGCGCAGCGGCAGCCGCACCACGGTGCTGTATCCACGGGCAGCGAAGTCCTCCACCTGCGGCGGCAGTTCGTCCACGGGAACGGTCACCCGCAGCGCGCTGACGTTCTCCCGCAGTTCATGCCCCAGGCCCTCCTCATCGGGGGCGACCTGCGAGGCAATTGCATCGAAGTCCTCAGGCCGGGCGAAGCGGAAGCAGAACCCATCGAAGACCCCCGCGCCCGGGCGCGAGGCGCTGTACACCTCGGGAGCGTCGCACAGCTGCCGCACGCTTTTGAAGCCGACACCCTTGTGGCCGATGTTCGTTGCCGGGTCCTTCGAGCTCATCCCCAGCCGGCACATCGAGTGGAAGCGCTCCGGGCTCAACGGGTTCCCTTTGTTGGCGACGTACAGCACGCCGTGCGCACCCTCGCCAGGGCGAAGCCTGATCTCCGCTCGGCCGTCGCGACGGTCGGCCTGGTGAGCGTCGTGGGCGTTCTGCAGCAGCTCGATCACGGTCCGCCCGGTGTACGCCTTGCGTACTGTCCCTTCCGCGACCCCCTTCAGCTCGCGAGTGTCCGTCTGCCCCAGACCACGGCTCGCCAGGTACAGCCGTGCCTGGTTCAGCCCCTGGGCCACCACCAGCTCACGCCAGCTCTCAATTGCTTCCATCTCCGGCACCCCGCCGCTCACCCGCGTTCTCCTCCCCCGGCCGTCCCTCCGAGGTACCCCGCCCGCAACCGCCGCCGAACCGGCAGGGAACGCCCGCCTCCACTCGCCCGCGCCAAGACGACCCAGTCTTCGTCGCTCGCCCAACTAGTAAGCGACGTCAGTTCCGTTCCCTGTGCTGCGGCGCAAAGGCCGCGAACCGCCTGTAGGTCGCCAGTGCGGTCCCTCCGGCGTAATCGGCCGCAACTGTTGGCGTCCAGGTCGGCGGGCCGGATCACCAACGGGCGCAGGCCGTGAGCGGGGATCTCCACGTCGCGTCGCGCGGCGTACAGCGTCCGCTGGCCTTGCTCCACTCCACTCACCGTCAGGCGCCTGAGCGTGTCGAAGAACGGCGTGGCCTTGTCGTGCTGTGTCTCGCGGTATTTCACGGCGAGCCTGCGCCCAGGCCAGTAGCCGGCGATTGACAGCCTGGCCTGCCACCCTGCGGATCCGGCATCGCCGAGCAGCCACTCGAACCGGTGCTGACGAAGGCCATGCTCGCCGACGACTACGTCATACAGATCGGTGACGTATGTCTCGTCGCTGTTTTCTCTCCCACCCATGCGTCGGAATGCTGCCACAGACCACTGACAAAGGCCGCGGGACGCCCAACTCGCCCCGCATGGAGTAAAATCGACCGCAGCTCTAACTCGATGTCGACAACAGCCTGCTGATACTGCGGCTGTACACCGGCTGATCCTGTTCCCGGCCGTCGGCAAGACCATCGCCGGGCTGCCAGCGGCGCTGCCGACCGGTCGACGAGACGGGCGCAGGTCGCTGTGGAACTTTCACAACCCCGGTGGAGTCCAGCGGGAGGCCCTCGGTCGTGGCGAGAATCTTCTGCCAGCGCTGGATTCGACCCCAGCTGTAACGTCACCCAGCGCGATCTGGGCACGAGAGTGATTTTCCGGGCATCGCCCGCGCGCTGATTGCCGAAGCCGAGCGCTACCTCGCCCGCCGGGGCTACGGGCTGATCACCATGGTGAGGGAGTGCTGGCGAAGCAGCGGACGTTCCGTCCCTCCCGCCTTTCGCCCGGCGAAGCCGCACGGACAACTGCTGGCGAGCAGGATCAGCATCCGGAGAATCAGCGATTTGGTGTGGCTGTCCCGCGGCGATAGGGCAAGGTATGCGGCCGTCATCTGCTCACGTTCGAGACCTCGGGACTTGCGCCAACAGACTTATGTATCCGTCTCAGTGAGGCTGCTCAGTCGGCCTCGGCGCTGAAGGACTGCGGTCAGCAGCTACTGCCTGCCTCTACGATGCTCCAGCGCATGGAAGCCCAGCCCAGTAGTGCATGGCCGAGGCTCCGACCAGAGCCGCCGTCGGCATACGAGACCGTGAGCGTTCGTGCTGCGTGGGGCCTGGTCGCGCTGCCGAGTGACGTTTTGCCTGATCAGAGTATGTGCGGTGTCGGCGTCGGCTGAACCTGGGTTCTGGATCACTTTCAGTGCTGGGGCCACGGAGGGTCACCGAAACCGCGATCATGAACGGCCGTGGGTGATGTCCTCTTCCAGAACCTGCGGTTCCACCGGGTCGAAGGTGTCGTTGTCGAAAACGTTGTGCCTGACGGCGAGTTGGTGGCCGTGCGGGCCCGGGTGGTTGCGGAGCGGGCCGTATGTCCAGCGTGCGGGACGGGGCGCCGAGCCGTCCGGCCTCGGCATAGGCGGTGGTCGCCTGCCTGCATGAACGTTGACCGCAGCGGAACCGCCGCACCTGCAACTCGATCAGCACAGGGCGCCCACTGACCGAGCTGTCGGCGAGCCGCCGTACGTACCGGCTGTGCACCCGGGACCGCGCTCGACCGCACCGCCCACCACGTCCGCACGTTTGCCGAGCTGCGGTCCCGACAGATCACCTCGATGCCGGGAATAGCAGTGTGTGTCGGGTTCCTGAAGGCGCTGAATGGCAGTTTGCCCGCCGATGCTGTCCTCTCGGCAGGTGCAGCATTCGGGGGAGCGGCGCTGCTCTGCCTGGCCGCGGTGCCAGTCGTCCAGCAACTGCGGCAACAACGCTAGTGATCTGAGTCAGAGATTCGCCGGCAGCAGGCGGCGAATCTCTGACTCAGATCACTTCAGATCACTAGGGGGAGCCGTTGGTCCGACTCGGTAGCATCGGGGTATGCCCACGGGACCTTTGCACGACCGCGCCGTCAACAGCATCGTCAACGGTGAACTCACCCAGGAGACCTTCCCCTGCCGGTGCATGATCGGCGACGATCACATCGAGGGTCCGGACTCGGTTGACTACGAGGAGGAGCCTCAGGACCACTCGTTCGCTGGAGCCGAGGAAATTTGGCTCTCCAGCGGCATGGACGAGGACTACGACTTCCGCTAACGACCTTGGGAGCGGTGACGGTCGGCCCGTGACGTGAGAAGGACCGCACGGGTTGGACGAGTTGTGACGCTTGCCTGGGCCCGTGCGGCCTGCTCCCGTCCTGCCCTGTCCGGTATCCCCGTGCACACGTCGGCGAGTTGCTCGAAGAACTCGCACCCAAGTGGCATGCCTCACGGAAGTCGGCGCTGCGCGAGCGACGTGGCAGGGTTCGGCGCCGCGGTGCAGGGGCAGACCCCGCTCGCAAGCTGGTGTTCGTGGACCGACTGCTGGTCACGCTGGTGCACCTGCGGCTGGGGCTGCCGGACGCGGCGCTCGCCGAGTTGTACAGAGTCGACCGCTCCACCGTCTCAGGCGCAATCCGCGAAATCCGGCCGCTGCTGCCGAGCCGCGGCTTCGCTGTTCCCGAACGACCCGGCTGGAGGACGTGTTCGCCTACGCCGAGGCGGAAGGGATCATACTGCGGATCGATGGCACCGACATGCAGGTCTGCCGCCCGGGCCGCAAGGCGTTCGTGTCCGGCAAGAAGAAGCAGAACACCATCAAGACCACGACCTTCAGCGACGATCAGGGCCGCAACCTGTTCAGCGGGGTGGTCCAGCCCCGGCCGGATACACGACCAGACCGCCATGCGCACCGAGGACATCGCCGAGCAATTCTGCCGGCATCCCAAGGACAAGACCGAGGTCGACGAAGGCTACCGAGGTCTGGCGAACGAGTTTCCCGACCAGGTCAGCCACCCCACCGAAGAAGCCAAAGGACGACGCCCCACTCGGCGAGCAACACGCCCAGCGTAGGCAGCGCAGCCGCCAGTCCTCCGAGCCGATCTCCGTGGAGCACACCAACGCCGAGTACAAGCAGTGGCGGCCCCTGCAGCGCTTCACCGGACCGCGCGAGACCTACACCGAGACCCACCTCGCCATCGTCGGACTCGTCTCCGACCGCTCCGCCCGCAGGGCGCCCCATCGCAAGCCCAGCACCGAACTTGTGCTCGCCCCACAGGTCGCCCACTGATCGCCCAACAGTCGATCCGCCAGGGCAGTACGCCCCGAACTCAATCGCTCCCAAGGTCGTTACTGGCACAGTGAACGTCGTGCCCGTCAAGAACACGAAAGACCAGAAGCCCCTGAGGTATCCCGACGCCATCGACATACCTGTGCTCTTCCGCGACGGCCCAGGCGGACGGACCAGGGGTGAGTGGCGCCGGAAGGACCACGCCGCTTGGACCGGCACCGCCTTCCCCTCAAGTAACGGCTGGTACCTGCCCACCACGACGTGGCGGAACGTTCTCCGATCCGCGGTCAACGTGGGGCGTGACATTTCCCCCTGGCTCAACCTGCCGTACTACGCGGTGCGCGAGATAGGGGCGCGAATCGCGCCCCTAAACGCGTACCTGGACCTACACGACGGAGACCGCCTTCACGAGTACAACGCCGGAAGACGGCTGACCGCAAACGTCGTGCTCGAACACGGTACCGAAGCCAGCGCCGTCGGCGCCTTCAGCTACCGGCTGGGCATGACGCTGGCAGAATGGGCCTGCCGCTCGCTGATGGGCCTCGGCGAGACACGGCACATCGAGAACAGCTGGCCCCTGAACATCCAGGAACCAACCGCAGGAACAAAGCCTGCCAAGGGGCAGAAAAACCTTCGGCCCGACTTGTGGGGCCGCCACCATCTCGAGGACCGTCACTGGCTGATCGAGGCCAAGGGCGGAGATATCACGGCTGCCAAGCTCAACCACGGATGGGACCAACTCCGCGGAGGATGCTCGGTACTTCATCCTCATGGCGTGGATCACCGTATCGTGCTCTGCGGCGCCGCTCTCAAACGAGGCGTCGGCCCCAGGAACGACCTGTTCGTCATCATTCGCCATGACCACCACCTCGGGACTCAGCGCGGCTCCCTCGCTTCCACAGGCGGCACGGACCCATCTCCACGGAAACCGCAATCGGCTGAGGAGACCCTCGACGAGGACAGCACCGGCAGCGCCCTGCTCGATGTCGCCCGCTCGCAGATGCTCACCTACCTGGCCCTGGCTGCCCTGCAAGGCTCAGCTCCCTCTCGCCTCCGGCTGGTGCCGGTGGCCCGGAACCGCGGTGAGCGGCGCCCAACAGCGGGATCGCTCACCCTCATGGAAGATGACGAGGCCACCCGTGAACGACGTGCGGCCCTGGCCGGGCGGAAACGTCCCCGGACGACGCAAACGCCCGAGCGGCGGGCCTGGACAGCTTCCTCACCGGCCGCATCCCGCACACTGAAGTTACTCTCGGCATGTCCCGGCAGCTCTACGCGGCCTGTGCCGAGCTTTTCCGTGCTGACCGGGAGATCGCCGAGCGCACGCCGGGGCTGCGCGCGGAACACCACCCCGCCGACGCAGAGGACGACGAACGAGAACAGTGGTCGACAGCCGCGCGCCGCGAGTACCGCGAGCGCCAGGACGAAGCCAGGCCCGTCATCCAACGCCGCCTCCACCAAGTCTTCACGGTCTCCCGTGACCAGCCCTGGGAGCACCGCCTCGCAAACACCCCGCGCTTCACCCTCGCTCCGGCGGCACTCGAAGCCACCACGCCCGAAACGTACCTGGCAGTCGAGACGGACGATCTGTTCGGACGCTGAACGGTGGCCCATAGCCGCCATCGGCGCTGGGAGTGTCCTGGGACTTCCGGCCGCATCAACTGGCACGAGCGTGAAGCAGCCGAAAGACCATTGCCGCAGGTCAGCAAGTTGAAGCCAGTCAGCCCGGCAGGTCACAGGCCGGCCCGGTCTTTCCGGGACATCTGAACGGCGCGGTATCGTGCCCCTTGGAGGCGAGGGGCACGACACCTCAACATGCCAGCTGACCTGCAGATACCCACCTTCACGACCCTCCACTGATCACTGTTGTTTTTCAGCACCTTGTGCA
>NZ_JBEXHZ010000028.1:0-22299 GCF_040608315.1 Streptomyces sp. NPDC005195 | reverse complement strand
GACGCAGCCCGAGGTCCGGCCGCGCATCCGATTCCTCTAGCTGATCACCTCGCCAAGCAGAGAAGGACCCGCACCACGCGGGCGCGGGTCCTCTGTTGTACACGGGCGCCGGGTCACGGGCTGAGCCTGCACCCACCTCGTCGGAGCACCCGCTGTGACGACGTGCTGCCAGCTCACTGTCCGCCCGTCGCCGTCTTCGTCCCTCCGCCATGCCGGGTCACCCGAGGACGGCATCGCATTCGGACGGCTCCGTGAGTGAACGCCGGGTCAGTGGACTTACTCGCCCACACGTACGCCTCGCCGGGCTGAAGCTGCGCCATCTGCTCAGAGCGCAGACTGGCGAAGGCGGTGTTCGCCTTCTGGAGGTGCTTCAACCAGGCCGGCGAGGTGAACTTGCGCAGGATGACGTGGTCGGAGAGTTCGATCAGAGAGATCGGTACGAAGGGCGGATCCTAGCTGGCGACCAGGATGCTCATGCCCTTGTGGCGCATCTCGCGGACAGTTTCGACTAGGCCGGCGACGAGGTCCGGGCTGTCGATGTACTTGTGCGCCTCGTCGAAGACGACCAGCTTGTTGAAGTGTTCGTCCCCGCTGCGCACCTCGGAGAAGAGCTGCATCAGGACGACGAAGAGGCCGAGTGCTTCGTCCTTCTCGATGTACTCGTCGCGGAGGTCAACGATGATCAGTCGGCCGGGTCGGATGAGGCTGGTGAGCCGGGCATCGTCGTCGATGTAGTCCTCGGCGAGGTTGAGCCGCTCCTGGGCCAGTTGCTTGATGTAGCGCTCCTTCAGGACCTGGAGCTGCGCCTGGTCATCATTTGGGCGCGCCATGGAAGTGAACTCCGGTGCGTAGTCCATGGTGCGGCTGTAGTGGAACACCACGGTCGCGAGAGGGCGGGGAAGTTCGTTGACCGGCGGGGCGGGCAGCGAGGCCATCTCGATGATGCTGCCCAGGGTGTAGCTCTTGCCGCCTCCTTGTACGCCGAAGAGGCTGATGGTGTGGGTTTCGTCGAGATCGACCGCGACTTTCCGGCCGGCCACTTCGCCGGGTACACCGTGTTGTGGGGAGGGGCGGGTGACGCCGAGGAAGATCTCGGGGAGGCCCCCTGGTGAAGCCCATCCCGGTGTGCCAGAGGTGGGCTGGGCATCGATGGTCGGCGACTCGTGGAAGCCCTGACTTTCAGGGACGGTGCCCGTCCGCAGCGGATTTCCGGTACCGCCCGGAGGAGGAGCAGCCGATGATGCTCCTTCCGAAGAGGGAGACACCGGGACCGCCCCCGCCACGTCGGAAGCAGGCACGGTCAAAGTTGCCACGGACTGGACCGGACCTGTCTCACGACCCGCACTCTCAGGTGCGGTGAGTGGCCTGGTCTCGTTGCCGTTCGCGACCTCGTCCGTATCGAGGATGGTCACTGCCGTGCCCCCACCGGGC
This sequence comes from Streptomyces sp. NPDC005195, assembly GCF_040608315.1. Taxonomy (NCBI): domain Bacteria; kingdom Bacillati; phylum Actinomycetota; class Actinomycetes; order Kitasatosporales; family Streptomycetaceae; genus Streptomyces; species Streptomyces sp. NPDC005195. Next base: position 20,868 of record NZ_JBEXHZ010000028.1, on the reverse strand, counting down.
TGCCCGCGGTCTTCCTCCTGGGCATCTTCGGCATCCTCTGTCGTAGACGGGCGCCGTGACGGACTGCCCAGAAAGCGGCGGCCTGCGGCACGAAGAGGGAGAAGCTCAGTTCGCCCGGCCCGGCTTCGCCCACGCACGTACGGGCCGGGCGTCGGGGCCCATGGGGTGGGTGAAGGGGCGCAGGGGGTCTACCTCCGCCCACGGGGTGAGGGCAGCTGCGGGATCGCCACGTTCAGGAAGCCAGCCGGCAAGCCGCTGCCACACTTCACCCGCGTGTGCGGGGCGGGCACGGGGGTCCTTGGCGAGCAGCTGGAGGATCAACTCCTCCAGGTCGCCGGGGGTTTCCGGGCGCAGCTCGCGCAGAGGCGTCGGCGGGTGGTCGAGGATGAGGCCGGGGAGCATCAGGTCGGAGTCGTGGGCGAAGACGGGCTCGCCGGTGAGCATCTTGTGCAGCAGACAGCCAAGGGCGTACAGGTCGGTGCGCTGGTCGACCTGCTTGCCCTTGATCTGTTCAGGGGCCATGCACTCCAGACTTCCCACCTGCTCACCCGTGGTGGTGAGCTTGACGACGTCAGGGGAGAGGAAAGCGGCGACGCCGAAGTCGAGGACCTTCACCACTCCGTCGGTACGGATGATGACATTGCTGCCCTTCAGGTCACGGTGGACGATGTCGCGGACGTGTACGGATCCGAGAACCGAGGCGATCTGGACGCCGATCGAGGCGGCCTCCAAGAGCGACAGCGGCCCCTGTTCAGCAACTCGGTCGTCGAGATCGATGCCGGTGACGTACTGCATGACGAGGTAGCGGGTGCCCTTCTCCTCGCCGAGGTCGTAGACAGTCGCGATACCGGCGTGGTCGAGGCGGGCGGCGGCCTGGGCCTCGCGCCGGAAGCGTTCGGATTCCCGAGCCAACTGTTCCTCGGTGAGGCCTGGCGGCGGGTTCATGGTCTTGAGCGCGACATCGCGCCCCAGGTGCTCGTCGCGGGCGAGCCAGACGATCCCCATTCCGCCCCGGCCGATCCTGTGCTTGATGCGGTACCGCTCGGCGATCGGCTGTTCGATGTCCATACGCGATGCGACCCCGTCCGTATCCCGATGAGCCCGTCCCCGGGCGTCCCGGGAAGAGTCTGGCATGAGCATGGGCCATTAGGGGGTCCCCTGGCGGACCGTATGTGCGTTGACTAAGTTCACACGTCCGTGATGTTATATGAGTCGTACGATCCAGGGGAGTACCGCACGGCGAAGGTCGCGGGTAGCTAGCGTGGCGTGCGGACCCCGTCGGGAACGAGTGAGGATTACGTGGACGTCTTCGAAGTGCACCGGCGGCTCATCCGGGACTACAAGGAGTACACCTCCGGATCGGTGGTGATCGACGACCCGCGCATCGAGGAGAAGGTGTCGAAGTCGCTGGCCGACGGCGACCAGTGGCCCGACCCCTACCTCTCGCTCAACCCGAGTTTCGAGTCCGGCGGTTGCGTCGACGACCTCGCGGTCGAGGGAGGACTGCTGCACCCGGAGTGTGCCCGCATCTTCCGTACGGGCAAAGCCAAGCGGGGCGCCACCGTGCGGCCCGTCACCTTCCACCGCCACCAGCGCGACGCGATCGAGGCGGCGGCTTCGCGCTCCAGCTTCGTCCTGACCACGGGCACCGGTTCGGGCAAGAGTCTCGGCTACATCGTTCCCATCGTCGACCGGGTGCTGCGGGAAAAGGAAGAGGGTGCCGCCCCTGGCATCAAGGCGATCATCGTCTATCCCATGAACGCTTTGGCCAACAGTCAGATGGGCGAGCTGGAGAAGTTCCTCACCGCCGGCTACGGCAAGAAGAATGAGCCGGTCTCCTACGCCCGTTACACCGGCCAGGAGAGCAAGGAGGAGAAGGCCGCCGTCCTCAATGACCGGCCGGACATCCTGCTCACCAACTACGTGATGCTGGAGCTGATGCTGACCCGCCCCGAGGAGCGCAAGCAGCTCATCGGCAACGCCAAGGGGCTCCGCTTCCTCGTCCTCGACGAGCTGCACACCTACCGGGGGCGTCAGGGCGCCGACGTCGCGATGCTGGTGCGCCGGGTTCGTGAGGCCTGCGAGTCGCCCGCCCTGCAGTGCGTGGGCACCTCCGCCACCATGGCCACGGGCGGCACCCCCTCCGCCCGCCGCCGCGAGGTCGCCCGGGTCGCCTCGACTCTTTTCGACACCGAGATCGACCCCAAGCGAGTCGTCGGCGAAACCCTGGTCCGAGCAACCGGAGCGGATGTTCCGACGCCGGCCGAACTCGCCGCTCGCGTTCGGGAGAACAACCCGTCAAAGGAGTACGAGCAGCTCGCCGCCGACCCGCTGGCCCGGTGGATCGAGACGACCTTTGGCCTCGTCCGCACCAAGGACGAAGACGGCAGTACGCCGCTGGTGCGCGCCGAACCCGTCACCGTGGAGAAGGCGGCCGCACTCCTGCGCGCCGAAGCCTTCGACGTCGCGGTGGAACATCCCGAGGACGAACGGTTCGCCGAGTGCGCGGAGGCCATCCGGACCACCCTCCAGGCGGGTTCGCAGACCCGGCCGCCGGACGGCGACCGTCCGCTGTTCGCCTTCAGGCTGCACCAGTTCCTCTCCAAGGGCGGCTCCGCCCATGTCTCCTTGGAGCCGGAGGGGGAGCGCCACATCACCCGCACCTACCAGCAACGCGTCCCCGGCGCCCCCGACAAGCTGCTGCTTCCGCTGTCCTTCTGCCGGGAATGCGGCCAGGAGTACCTGACGGTGGCCCGTGAGCAGCGTGACGACGGCTCGGTCCACTTCCGCACCCGAGAGGACGAGGACGACGAGCAGGGATATCTCTACGTCTCCTCCGTCAACCCCTGGCCCGAGCACCTCGGGGAGGCCATCGAGCAGCGCCGTTTCCCCGACAGCTGGCTCACCTTCGACGAGAAGAAGGGCGCCCCGGTCCTCACTCCGAGCCGCAAGAAGCGGGCTCCGCAGCCGGTGTGGGTGCGTCCCGACGGCAGCTCGGCGGGCAAGGACCGCGAAGGACTGTACGCCGCCTACCTCCCGGCGCCCTTCCTCTTCTGCCTGGAGTGCGGCGTGGGCTACGAGAGTGTCAGGGAGCGGGACTTCGCCAAACTGATGACGCTGGACCAGGAGGGACGGTCGACGGCCACCTCCGTCGTCAGTGCCTCGATCGTGCGCCACCTCAAGAGCGTGCCGGAAGAGGATCTCGGTCCGGACGCGCGCAAGTTGCTCACCTTCGTCGACAACCGGCAGGACGCCAGCCTTCAGGCGGGGCACTTCAACGACTTCGTCATGGTCACCCAGCTGCGCGGAGCCCTCTACCGCGCCATGGTCGAAGCGGGTGAAAGCGGACTGCGCTGGAAGCGGCTCGGCGAGGAGGTCGTGGCGGCCATGGGCCTGTCGCGTCATGAGTACGCCGCCAACCCCACCGAGGTGGAGCCGCTGGCCGAAGTCACCCTGGAGGCGCTCGCCGCCGTCGCCGAGTACCGGCTCTTCACGGACCTGGAGCGCGGCTGGCGCGTCACCATGCCCAACCTGGAACAGACCGGGTTGCTCGGCCTGGAGTACGCGGGCCTGGCCGAGATCGCCGGTGACGAGGAGCGGTGGAAGGAATCCGCGGATCCGCTGCGGACCGCGACTCCCGACGTACGGGCGAACCTCGCGAAGGTCCTGATGGACGAGTTGCGCCGGCAGCGGGCCGTGGACACCCCGTACTTCACCGAGGCGAAATTCGCCGAGCTGCGTAAGGAGTCCGCCAAGCTCAACGACGCCTGGGCGGTCACCGACACCGAGGCCGCGCCGCTGCCCGCCGCGCTCGCCGTCCCCCGCCCCGGGCGCCCCGGCCGCACCGGACGGGGGCGCAGCGAACTGAACCTCACCGGACGTGGCGCCTTCGGCCGCCACGTCCGCAAGCCCACCACCTTTCCCGCATGGAACCAGGGACTGTCCCTCGACGAGGCGCAGGACGTCATCCGTGACCTGCTCACGGTGCTGGCCGCCGGCGGAGTGCTGACCGAGATCACCCAGGGCCGGGGGGAGGACCCGGGCTACCGGATCAACCACACGGTGATCCGCTGGCACGCCGTCGACGGCGACCACGGGGCGGTCGACCGGCTGCGCCGCACCTACCGCGACGACAGCGGTCCCCGTGTCAACGCCTTCTTCAAGGGCCTCTACCGCGACATCGCGGGCACCTTCGCCGGACTGCACGCGGCCGAGCACACCGCGCAGGTCCACCCCGAGATCCGTGAGGAGCGCGAGAAGCTCTTCAGCAAGGGCACCGCCCTCCCGCTGCTCTACTGCTCGCCGACGATGGAGCTCGGCGTGGACATCGCCAGCCTCAACGCCGTCAACCTGCGTAACGTGCCGCCGACCCCGGCCAACTACGCCCAGCGTTCGGGACGCGCGGGCCGCAGCGGGCAGCCCGCACTGGTGACCACGTACTGCGCGACCGGCAACAGCCACGACCAGTACTACTTCTCCCGGCCCGAACAGATGGTCGCCGGGGCCGTCGCCCCTCCGCGCCTGGACCTGGGCAACGAGGACCTCCTGGCCTCCCACGTCCACGCGATCTGGCTGGCCGAGACGAGACTTGAACTCTCCCGCACCATGACCAAGCTTCTCGACTCCGACGGCAAGTCGCCCTCCCTCGAACTCTTCCCCGAGGTGGCCGAGAAGATCGACGACCCGGCCGCGCAGCGCCGCGCGCTGGCTCGCGCCCATACGGTCCTGGCCGGGTGCGTCGACGTCCTGCGCGACACCTCCTGGTGGCACGAGGAGTGGCTGGAGCAGACGGTCCGGTCGGCTCCGGGCAATTTCCGCCTCGCATGCGGGCGTTGGAAGAACCTGTTCTGGCGGGCCCTGGAGGAACGGGAGATCCAGCACGACAACATCCTCAACCGCACCGCCACCGGCCGCTCCAAGGAACAGGCCAAGCGCCGCCGGGCGCAGGCCGAGGGACAGCTCAAGCTACTTGCCAACGAGCAGGGCGGCGAACGTTCGGTGATGTCCGACTTCTACCCGTACCGCTACTTCGCCTCCGAGGGCTTCCTGCCCGGCTACTCCTTCCCCAGGCTGCCGCTGGCCGCGTACATCCCCGGCACCGGACGCACCAGCCGCGGTGGATACGACGGCGACTACCTCCAGCGTTCCCGGTTCATCGCTATCCGCGAGTTCGGTCCGGGTGCGCTGATCTACCACGAGGGCAGCCGTTTCAAGGTGGACCGCGTGCAGCTGCCGCCGGACACCGCCGGTGAGCTGACCACCGAGAGCGCCAAGGTGTGCGGGCGCTGCGCGTACCTGTCCCCGGAGGAGCTGCGCGAGGACACCTGCCCGGTCTGCGACAGCCCCCTCGACGACGTGCGAACCGGCCTGCTGCACCTGCACACGGTCTTCACGCGCCGTCGTGACCGGATCTCCTCCGACGAGGAGGAGCGCCAGCGCACCGGCTACAAAGTGGAAATCTCCTACCGCTTCAAGAAGCACGAGGATGGCCGGGACGGATCGCTGCGGGCCGCCGCACGAGCCGCGTCGGGCACGGCGCTCGCGGAACTGGCATACGGCGACAGCGCCACCGTCCGGCTCACCAACCTGGGCTACCGCCGCGCCGTCGCCAGAGGCGACATCGGCTTCTGGATGGACCCGACGACCGGGGAGTGGCTGGCTGGCTCCACCTCGAAGCGGGACGGCCGGGAGACCTCCGAGGAGCAGGAGGGCCTCGCGGACGCCGACACGGCGCACCGCAAGGTTCCCGTGATCCCGTACGTGCAGGACACCCGGAACATCCTCGTCCTGAAGCTGGCGGAGCCCGTCGACCGGGACACCGCGCTCACCCTCCAGTACGCCCTGGAGCGGGGCATCGAGGCGGAGTTCCAGCTGGAGGACGCCGAACTCGACACCGAGGAGCTGCCGCCCTTCGACGGCCCGCGCGAGCGCCTGCTGTTCATCGAGAGTGCCGAGGGCGGCGCCGGGGTGCTGCGCCGCCTCCAGGCCGAGCCGAAAGCCCTGGCACAGGCGGCCCGCAAGGCACTGGAGATCATCCACTACGACCAGGTGGGACGCGACCGGGGAGCGGAGAAGCGCAACGGCGACCCGTGCGAGAAGGGCTGCTACGACTGCCTGCTCTCCTTCGGCAACCAGCGCCACCACCGCTCCATCGACCGCAAGCTCGTGGCGGAACTGCTCCAGACCTTCGCGGGCGGGACGGTCGAAGGAAGCCATCCGGGCCGCACCCGGGATGAGCACGCCGAAGTCCTCAAAGGGGGCGCGGACTCCAGGCTGGAGGAGCGCTTCGTGGACTATCTGAAGTCGCACGGCCACCGGCTGCCCGACCACCAGCAGGTCAAGGTGTCCACGGCCCTGTCCAAGCCGGACTTCGTCTACGACACCGGGTTCGGCCCCGTCGCGGTCTTCGTGGACGGCCCGCACCACGACCACGTCGAGATCACACTCCGAGACGAGGAGGCGGTCGAGCGGCTGAAGGACGTCGGCTGGGACGTGATCCGCATCCGGTACGACGACGACTGGTCGCAGAAGGTCGCCGAGTACCCTCAGGTGTTCGGCGAGGCACGCCGCTGACCTGGGACCGGGCAGGGCTATGACGTCTGTACGGACCGGTGGTGCGCCCAGCCGCCGGCCGCACGGAACCCCGGCCGTCGCCCGGTCGCCCCGCTTTGCCCGCCCGAGCTTCCACGGCCACGCGCCGCCTCGATCCCGACCACCTCCCCGAACACGACATCCGCCCCGGAAGGCCCGTATGACCACCGCCGTCCAGCCGTACGCCGTCGGCTCCCTCGTCCACGCCCGGGGCCGCGAATGGGTCGTGCTGCCCGATTCCACCCCCGCCCTCCTCGTGCTGCGCCCCCTGGGCGGATCGGACGTCGACATCGCGGGAGTGCTGCCCGGCCTGGAGACCGTGGTCCCGGCCACGTTCGCTCCGCCCAAGCCGTCGGACCTCGGCGACCAGCACACCGCAGGCATGCTGCGCACCGCCCTGCGGATCGGGTTCCGGGCCGGCGCCGGGCCCTTCCGCTCGCTCGCGTCGATCGCCGTCGACCCGCGCCCGTACCAGCTGGTGCCGTTGCTTATGGCGCTGCGCCAGGACACGGTCCGGCTCCTCATCGCCGACGATGTGGGCATCGGCAAGACGGTGGAGGCCGGGCTGATCGCCGCCGAGCTGCTCGCCCAGGGCGACGCCCGCGGCCTGGTGGTGCTCTGTTCGCCCGCGCTCGCCGAGCAATGGCGGGCCGAACTGCACGGCAAGTTCGGCATGGACGCCCGCCTCGTGCTGCCCTCCACCATCGGCCGCCTGGAGCGCGAGACGCCGTACGGGCAGTCGGTCTTCCGCCCGGACGGCACCTACGTGGTGTCCACCGATTTCATCAAGTCGCCCCGCCACCGCGAGGACTTCCTGCGCAACTGCCCCGACCTGGTGATCGTCGACGAGGCCCACACCTGTGTCGCCGACTCCCCGACCGGACCCAAAGCCCGCACCACGCAGCAGCGGTACGGTCTGCTGCGGGCGCTCGCCGACGACAGCACCCGCCACCTGCTCCTGGTCACCGCCACTCCGCACAGCGGCAAGGAGGAGCCCTTCCGCCGCCTGCTCGGGCTGCTCGACCCACGCCTCGCCACGGTCAGCTTCGACACCGAAGCGGGCCGCCGGACGCTCGCCGAGCACTTCGTGCAGCGCCGCCGCGCCGACATCCGGGAGGACTTTCAGGACGGTGCGCACTTCCCGTCCACCCGGCAGTCCGCCGAGGTCTCCTACGACCTGCACCGCGACTACCGCAGGCTCCTCGCCGAGGTCCTGGCGTACGCCCGGGAGACCGTGCGGGCCGCCGACGGAGCGCTCCAGCAGCGCCAGCGCTGGTGGTCGACGCTGGCTCTCCTGCGGACCCTGTCCTCCTCCCCGGCCGCCGCTGTGCGCTCCCTGCACACCCGGGCCGGCGTGCAGGAGGCGGAGACCCCCGACGAGGCGGACCGTACGGGCGGACAGACCGTCTCCGACCCAGCCGACAGCGACACCGCACTCTCCGCCGACGAGGAGCCCGGCACCCTTCTGCCCTCCGCCGAGGGCGACGACCCCCTGGGTGAGGAGGAGCGGGCCCGTCTGGTAGCGATGGCCGAAGCCGCGAGGAAACTCGCGGGCCCGGTTCGCGACATCAAGCTGAAAAAGCTGGTCGCCATGGTCACCGAACTCCTCGACTCCGGCTACCGGCCGATCGTCTTCTGCCGCTACATCGCGACGGCCGACTACGTGGCCGACCACCTGAAGAAGGTGCTGAACAAGCGGGACACCGAGCACCCAGTCGCCGTCGCCTCCGTCACCGGCAAACTCTCGCCCGACCAGCGCCTGACCCGGGTCGCCGAGCTGACCGGCCCCGACGAGAACGGCGACCCCGCACCCGAGCGCCGGGTCCTGGTGGCCACCGACTGCCTCTCCGAGGGCGTCAACCTCCAGGAGTCCTTCGACGCCGTCATCCACTACGACCTGGCCTGGAACCCGACCCGTCACGAGCAGCGCGAGGGCCGGGTGGACCGCTTCGGGCAGCGCACCGACACTGTGAAGGCACTCACCCTGTACGGCGCGGACAACCCCGTCGACGACATCGTCCTGAAGGTGCTGATCCGCAAGCACGAGCGGATCCGCCGGGCCACCGGCATCTCCGTGCCCGTGCCGCAGCAGGCGGAGAGCGCCATGCAGGCGGTCTTCGAGGAGCTGATCCTGCGCGGCGAGAACCCGGGGTTCGAGCAGGAGGGGCTGTTCGGGCAGGAGCAGGTGCAGGACGTGGAACAGCTGGAGATCGCCTGGGAGTCCTCCGCCGACCAGGAGAAGGCCTCCCGCTCCCGCTACGCCCAGCACGCGATCAAGAAGGAGGAGGTAGCCGCCGAGGTCGCCGAGATTCGCTCCGCGCTCGGCACCGGCGACGAGGTATCGGACTTCACCCGCCGGGCGCTCAAGGCCCTGCGCGCGATTCCCGCCGATCGCAGGCAGGGCGGTTTCACCACGCACATCGAGGCCCTCCCGCAAGGGCTGCGGGACGCCGTCTCCGCGGCGCTCGGCCCGCGCCATCCCCGCCCCGTCGTCTTCCACGACGCGCCGAGCGCCCCGCGCGGCGAAGCGGCCCTGACCCGTACCGACCCGGTGGTGACCGCCGTCGCCCGCTTCGTCCTGGACACGGCCCTGGACGACAAGTTCCACGAGAAGTCCCTCGCCTGGCAGCGACCGGCCCGCCGCTGCGGAGTGGTCCGTACGACGGCCGTGTCACGTCCCACGACCCTGCTGCTCGTACGGCACCGCTTCCAGCTGAACCTGCCCGCCCGTGACGGATCGGTACGCAACCAGCTCGCCGAGGACGCCCGGGTGGTCGCCTTCCAGGGCCGGCCGGAAGCGCCGCAGTGGCTCGGGGAGCAGGAGGCGCTTGCACTCCTGGAGGCACGGGCCTCGGGGAACTCCGACCCCGACTTCGCCACCGAGCACATCACGAAGATCCTCGCCGCCCTCGACCCGGCTTCCGACGACTCCCTGATGGCCGAGCTGCGCACCCGCTCCGCCGCCGCCGCGAAGGCCCTGGAGGCCTCCCACCGGCGCGTGCGCACCGCCTCCCGCGCCCGCCTCCAGGGCCTCAAGGTCCTCCCACAGGGAGACCCGGACGTCCTCGGTGTCTTCCTCTACCGCCCGGCCGCCACGATCCAGCTGGGAGCGGACGCATGAGCCTCGCCAGGACCCAGGTCACCGACACCGTCGCCACCGTAGGCGGCCTCCTCCCCTACGACCTGCTCGTACGGATCAAGGAGGGCAAGGAGCAGTCGGGTTCCAAGCCCTCCGACTACCGCCTCTTCGCGAAGGGCGAGTCCGTACGGGACGCCGCCGAGCGCTCCTGGAGCTACCTGCGCGGCGTCTGGGTCGCATACCAGGACGCCCTCGCACGGGACGGCGCGGACGACGACCCCGACGTGCCCGCGGTGGGCCTCACCACCGAACGCTGGCTGCTGCCCCTGTTCGAGCAGCTCGGCTTCGGCGCGCTCGCCGCCGTACCCGGACCGGGTCTCCCCGCGCACGACGGGGCGAAGGACTTCCCCGTCAGCCACCGGTGGGCACACGTCCCGGTGCACCTCACCGGCTGGAACGTGCCGCTGGACGTCCGCACTTCTGGTGTCGCCGCGCAGGCCCCGCAGTCGATGGTGCAGGAGTACCTCAACCGCTCCGGCGACAGGACGCTCTGGGGTGTCCTGTCCAACGGCCGCCAGGTGCGCCTGCTGCGCGAGTCCGCGTCCCTGACGGGCTCGGCGTTCATCGAGTTCGACCTGCGTGCGATGTTCGAGGGCAACCGCTCCGACGACTTCGTCCTGCTCTGGCGCCTGCTCCACCGCACCCGCTTCGAGGGCAAACCCCCGGCCTCCTGCCCGCTGGAGAAGTGGCGCACCGAGGCCATCGACTCCGGCACCCGCGCGCTCAAGGAGCTCCGCAAGGGAGTCGAGAAGGCGCTCACGGTCATCGGCACCGGCCTCATCGCCCACCCCGACAACTCGGCCCTGAAAGCGTCCCTGCGCACTCGCACGACAACGGTCCGCGACCTCCACCCGGCCCTCCTGCGGCTCGTCTACCGGCTCCTCTTCCTATTCGTCACCGAGGACCGCGGCCTGCTCCTGGACCCGGACGCGTCCGACGACGCCCGTGCCACGTACGAGAAGTACTTCTCCACCGCGCGGCTGCGCCGCCTCTCCCGCCGCCCCGGCACCCCGCACGGAGACCAGTGGGAGGCCCTGACCCTGGTCATCAAGGGACTCGGCGAGCCCGGCGGACGCCCCGAGCTCGGCCTGCCCGCACTCGGTGGCCTGTTCGAACCCACCGACGTGGACCAGAGGTTGAAGGGTCTGAGCCTGACCAACGAGGCCCTGTACGAGGCGGTGAAGGCCCTCGCTGTCATCTACGACGCCAAGCTCGGCCGCCCCCGCAAGGTCGATTACCGGCACCTGGGTGCGGACGAACTCGGCTCGGTGTACGAGTCGCTGCTCGAACTCGAACCGCGCCTCGACGACGCCTATGTCCTCGCAAAACTGGAGGGCAACGACCGCAAGACCTCCGGCTCGTACTACACCCCGTCTCCGCTGATCGACTGCCTCCTCGACTCCGCCCTGGACCCGGTCATAGATCAGGCTGCCCGCTCCGGTTCGACACCGGCGGAGCGCGAGGCCGCGCTGCTTGCCCTCACCGTCTGCGACCCCGCCTGCGGCAGCGGCCACTTCCTGGTCGCCGGTGCCCGCAGGATCGCCCGTCGGCTCGCCGAAATCCGCACCGACGACCCCGAACCGGGCGCAGAGGACGTACGGCACGCCCTGCGCGATGTCATCTCCCGCTGTGTCTACGGCGTAGACCTCAACCCGATGGCCATCGAGCTCGCCAAGGTTTCGCTGTGGATCGAGGCAATGGAACCGGGCAAACCGCTCACCTTCCTCGACGCGCACATCAAGCACGGCAACGGCCTGCTCGGTACGACGCCGAGGCTCCTCGCCGGCGGACTGCCCGACGAGGCGTTCAAGGCTCTGGAGGGCGACGAGGCGAAGTGGGTACGGGCGCTGAAGGCCCGTAACGCGGACGAGCGTGGGCGCTGGCTGGCCGCCCTGAAGCACAGCGCCAGCCAGGACGCGCTCTTCTCCAAGGAGCACGTCCTCGCCGTCTCCAACGAGGGAGCGGGAGAGGCCATCTCGAAGATCACCGGCGCGCGCTCGGAGCAGCTGGAGGACGTACGGGGTCAGGCCCGCGATTACCACGAGCTCACCACGTCCAAGGACTATCTGCGGGCCCTGGAGCTGGCTGACGCATGGTGCGCGGCGTTCGTCTGGGAGAAGGCGGAGAAGGCCACCCCGCCCGCTCTCACCACCGACTCGCTACTGACCCTGCACGCGGCCGATGGGGGAGCAAACCTGCCGCCGGGCACGGTGGAGAAGGTGGCGCGGCTGCGTGAGGCGTACCGCTTCTTCCACTGGCATCTGGAGTTTCCGGAAGTGTTCCGGGTGCCGGCTGATCCGGCCGCGCCGGGTGTGGACGAGCGGACGGGATGGAAGGGCGGGTTCAGCTGCGTCCTTGGCAACCCACCGTGGGAGCGGGTCAAGCTCCAGGAGCAGGAGTTCTTCGCCATCCGCGATGAGACCGTCGCGAAGGCCGCCAACAAGGCGGCCCGCGAGCGCCATATCGACGCCCTCGCCGGGAGCGAGGAGGAGGCGGACCGGGCGCTGCATGCTGAGTTCATCGCGGCCCGCCGTGTCTCCGAGGGCGTCAGCCACCTGCTGCGTGGTTCGGGGCGCTTCCCGCTGGCCGGCCGCGGCGACGTCAACACGTACGCCGTGTTCGCCGAGGCCGCGTCACTGGGCATCGCCCCTCACGGCCGGTTCGGCCTCGTCCTGCCGACCGGCATCGCCACCGACGCGACGACCGCGCCGTTCTTCTCCGACCTGGTCCGTACCGCCCGGCTCGCCTCGTTCCTCGACTTCGAGAACGAGGCGTTCATCCTCAGCCGGGACGTGGACCACCGGGTCCGCTTCGCCCTGCTCACGGTCACCGGCCGGGACGAGGCGGTGGACAAGGCATCCTTCGCCTTCGGCACCCGGCACATGGAGGACCTCGACAGCCGCCGGTTCGCCATGCCGCCGGAGGAGATCCTGCTGGTCAACCCCAACACGGGCACCCTGCCGGTCTTCCGCACCCGCCGCGACGCGGAGATCACCCTCGGCATCTACCAGCGGGTCCCGGTCCTGATGAAGGAGGGGGACGACCAAGGGAAGGGAGCTACCAACCCATGGGGTCTGACCTTCATGACCATGTTCCACATGTCCAACGACTCGCACCTGTTCCGGGGCAAGACGGAGCTGGAGACCGAGGGGTGGAAGCTCACCGGGAACGTCTTCACCCACCTCTCGGACGGCCGGCGCTACCTTCCGCTGTACGAGGCGAAGATGCTCCACCACTACGACCACCGCCTCGGCACGTACGAGGGACAGACGCAGGCGCAGGCCAATGTGGGGACGCTGCCGAGGGTGACGCCGGAACAGCACGACGATCCGGACTACGCGCCGCTGCCAAGGTACTGGGTGCCGGAGTTCGACGTGGACTCAGGGAAGCGGGACAAGAAGAACAACCGGATCATGTGGCCAGGGGTGGCGACGCGGCTGGCGGAGCGGGAATGGTGGAACGGGTGGCTGGTGGGGTGGCGGGATATCGCCCGTTCCACAGATACGCGGACGACTATGGCGACAGTCCTTCCACCGTACGGAGTCGGTCACACCAACCCGCTCATGTTCCCGGCAGATGCACAGGCAGCAGCCCTGTTGCAGGGGTGCCTGTCGTCGCACGTCTTCGACTATGTGATCCGACAGAAGATCGCGGGCACACACCTGACCTACGGCTACCTGTACCAGCTGCCGGTTCCCGCACTCGCGGACTTCGAGGATGTAGACGGTGGGGCCGCCTGGTTCATCGACCGAGTTGTAGAACTCTCCTGGACCAGCAAGGACCTGACTGCCTTCGCCAAGGACCTCGGTTACTCCGGCCAGCCGTTTCGTTGGGACGGCGGCCGTCGCGCATCGCTGCGGGCCGAATTGGACGCGGCTCTGTTCCACCTTTACGGCGTCAGCCGTGACGACGTGGAGTACGTCATGGGGACATTCCCCGTGGTCAAGCGCGAGGATGAGAACGTGCACGGCACCTACCGCACTAAGGACCTCATCCTCGACGCCTACGACCGCATGAGAGAGGCCCGTGCGGCGGGCAGCGCGTATCGGACGCTGCTGAACCCACCCCCCGGCCAGGGGCCGCGCCACGCGGCCTGAGTGTGAGGCCGACGGGCGGGTCCGGTCAGTGCGACCGGTCCCGCCCGAGTTCGGCGACGAACCCGGCCCACGCGTCACGCGCGAACGCGAGCTGCGGGCCGTTGCGCTCCTTGGAGCGGTCTGGGCCACCCTCACCCTGTGACCGGTGGCGTCAACGCTCGTCCAGGCACGCACACCACAGTGCGTACGCTCGGTCGGCCTCGTCCAGGGCGGCCCGGGTGTAGCGGGGGTCGGTGAACGAGCGGTCCGCGGCCCGTTCAACCACGTCGAGAAGGTGTGCCGCGCTCTTCTCGACGCGCTCGCGGTGGACTCGCTCCTGGGCGCTGTTCAATTGGGAGCGGTCCCAGAAGTCGGCGAGGCTGCTGCCGGACGCCTCCCCTTCGTCGTACAGCGTCGGCATCCGGGGTAGCAGGTCGGCGGTCAGGGCGGGCACGGAGTCGAGAGCTTCGTGCTCGTCCGGCTGGTCGCCGTGGAGGATGCGGAGGGCGACCGCCCGGTCCGCCTCGGAGCGCTCGACGCGCTGCGCCTCGGCGCGCAGTGCGCCGAGCACCGCCGAGATCTCTTCGCGGGCCTCCCGCTTCAAGGCGTCCTCCAGCAGGCTCGCCAGGTCGTCGCCGGCCTCCGATGCCTGGTCCAGGACGGTATTGGCCCGGCCGATCTCGTCGAACCCGCGCCGAGCGGTGCGCACAGCCTCGGTGAGGACGTAGATCTCGTCCGCCGTCGGTGTGGCCCCTGCGCGCAGACGGGCGATCGCGAGGTCCAGCAGGTCGCCGTCGTCGCCCCACCCGTCGTCCGGGTCGGTCGTGCCGTGGTGGATCGGACTCATACCGGGATTCCCCTGTTCACGCGGGCACCACCGGATACGCGGAGCTGATCGGAAAATTGAATCTCCCGGCGGGCAGGCGGCAGTATCCGGGCCGCTTGCGGACCGGATGTCCCGGGGTGGGGTCGGTCAGGCGGCCGTGGGTTCGAGGGTGACCTGATGGCCGAGGGCCTGGAGCTGGCGGACGAGGTCGCGGGTCTTGCGGGCGGGGTTGAGATGTCGTTGGTGCCAGTCGGAGCCGAGTTCCTGGTAGGAGGCGTCCGGGTCGTTGATCAGGTGCCAGGCTATGACGAGTATCGAGCGGGCGACGGCGACCAGGGCTTTGGCGTGGCCACGGCGTTTGACGATGCGCCGGTAGCGGGCGCCGAGGAAGGTGTCGGTGCGGGCGGCGGCGTTGGCGGCTTCGCCGAGGGCGCCCTTGAGCCAGGGATTGCCGTGCCCGGCCGGGCCTGCGGTGTTCTTCGCGCCGGACTGGATCGTGCGGGGGCACAACTTGGCCCACGAGACGAGGTGTTCGGGGGTGGGGAAACGGCTCATGTCTGCGCCGATCTCGGCGAGGATGATCTGTGCGGTGGTCGGCCCGATCCCGGGGACAAGGTCCAGCTTCTCGGCCAGGGCGCGGGCGCTCGTGCCAGCGTCGCACGAGCCGGCTGCCGCGCCGTCGTGCGGGGTGGTGATCTCTTCCAGTGTGTGCGCGATGAGCCGGTCGAGTTCCTGGATCTGGGCGGTGAGATGGTCGACGGTGCTCAGTAGCACCCTGAGCAGCCGGGCGTGGTGGTCCTCGAACTGCCCGGTCAGGGCCTCGACGAGGGCCGGCTTCTTCTTGACCAGGCTGCCCTTGGCCAGGTCAGCGAGGATGCGGGGGCTGCGTTCACCGGCGACCAGCGCATCGAGCATGGCCCGGCCCGACATGCCGAAGAGATCCGAGACGACGTCGGACAGTTTGACCTGCGCGTCCTGTAGGGCCTTGTCCACCCGGTGCTTGTGGCGTGTGCGTTCCTGGACGAACACGGTGCGGGTCCGGGTGAAGTCCCGTAACCGCCGGACAGCCTTCGGCGGGACGAACGAGGCCCGGACCATACCGCGTTCGGCGAGCTTGGCAAGCCAGACCGCATCCAGCTTGTCGGTCTTCGGGCGCCCGGGGACGTTCTTCACATCCCGGGCATTGACGAGCCAGCAGTCCAGTCCGCGGGCCTCCAGCAAGTAGAAGAACGGGCGCCAGTACGAGCCCGTGGCTTCCATGACGACCCGTTCGACGCCCTGGCAGACCAGCCGGTCACCGAGTTCCAGGATCGCGTTGGTGGTCGAGGCGACGTTCCAGACCTGCTGGACGCGCCGGCCCTCGATGGTGTCATGCGGGACGCGCAGGCAGACCATGCCGGATGCCTTGGCGATGTCGATCGCCGCGACTCGCGCGACCGTCCCGTCGTCGTGCTCTTCTCTCGACTCCTCCATCAGTTACCCCCTGTTGTACTGGTTCGGGCAGGGGCTGCCCGGGGAGCCTGAGGGGGTCGGAGAAGCTGATCGGCGTGCTCAAAGCGACAGTGTGCGGCCCCTCGGGCGGCTCCCTCACCAGACTCCTATGCGGGCTCACGGCCCAAACATCAAACGGCGTCGGCGGACAGCCCCTGTACCGATTTTCACGCCTGCGGGGCGTCACCGCAGGTGAACGGTCGACTCCTATGGAGATGATGCAGTCGCCTGTAAACTGAGTCAACGCCTACCGGCGGGGTGGGCTCTGGCGAAAGGCGCATGCGGTGCCGAGGATCGCGATCACCAAGTCCTTCCGGGAAGGCGTGAACCGGCTGGACGGGCCGGCCCGCACCCGCGTCCACAAGGCCATGGACAAGTTCCAAGAGCTGACGATCAGTCAACTGTACGCGGACAAAGGGATCCACCTGGAGTCCGTAGTCAGCTCGCGCGACCCCCGCATGCGCACGATCAGGGTCGACGACGGGCTGAGGATCGTACTCCTGGCCCCCGACGACGGCAGCGGCATCTTCGTCTTCATGCACGCCCTCCCGCACGACAAGGCGTATGCCTGGGCCAAGCGCCGCCTCTTTACGGTCAACGCGGTGACCCTCTGCCTGGAGGTGCGCGACATGACCGCGATGGAGCAGATCACCCCGCTCTTCGCGCAGGAGGCGGCGGCCGCGCCCGAGTTGCTCTTTGCGAAGTGGTCGGACACCGTCCTGCGGGACCTCGGCGTGGACGACGTCACCCTGCGAGCGGCACGGACCATTATCGGCAAGGCGCAGCTGGAGGCGTTCGGGTCGCTGATGCCCGAGGACCAGTTCGAGGCGCTGTGGCTGCTGACCGAAGGGTTCGAGCCCGACGACATCTACCGCGACCTGGTCACGGCACGGAAGAGCGCCCCCGCCGACACCGTGGAGACCAAGGACGACCTGGCCGCCGCCGTCACCCGTACCCGCAGCCGTATCGCCCTGGTCACCGGACCCGACGAGCTCGCGGACATCCTCACCAAGCCCTTCGACGCCTGGCGCGTCTTCCTCCACCCCGCCCAGCGCCGCATCGCCTACCGCCCCAGCTACGCCGGACCAGCTCAGATCACTGGCGGCCCCGGCACCGGCAAGACCGTCGTCGCCCTGCACCGCGTCAAGCACCTCCTGAGCCGCTCGCCCGACAGCCGCATCCTGCTCACCACTTACACCAGCGCCCTCGCCCGCTCCCTGCGTGACTCCCTCGCCCTGCTCCTCGACCACGACCAGACCCTTCTCGGCCGGGTCACCGTCACCACGGTCGACGCGCTGGCGCAGCGCACCGTACGCGATCTGCATGGCAGTCCAGGCACCGCCCTCGGCGACAAGGACGAGCGCGCCCGCTGGCAGAAACTGGCCCGTGCGCTCGAACTCCCCTGGTCCGAAGCCTTTCTGGCCCAGGAGTACCGCCACGTCGTCCTCGCCCAGGACCTGCGCACTCCCAAGGAGTACGAGGACTGTCTCCGTCGCGGACGTGGCAGCGCCCTGCCGCGCGAGCGGCGGGACAGCGTCTGGACGGCGATCACCCGCTTCGAGGACGAGTTGAACCGCGACCATGCCTGCACCTGGCTCCAGCTCTGCGCGCAGGCCGGCCGCCTCCTACGCGACAAGCCCGGCCAGGGGCTCTCGTACGACCATGTCGTCGTGGACGAGGCGCAGGACCTGCACCCCGCCCAGTGGCGGCTGCTGCGCGCGCTCGTGCCCGAGGGGCCCGACGACCTGTTCCTGACCGGCGACCCGCACCAGCGGATCTACGACGCCCGGGTCTCGCTGCGCTCACTCGGCATCGAGGTGTCCGCGCGCAGCTCCCGCCTGCGGATCAACTACCGCTCCACGGAGGAGATCCTGCGCTGGTCGCGGGCGCTCCTGGACGGCGAGCACGTCGCCGACCTCACCGGCGACGGTGAGGACAACCTGGCCGGCTACCGCTCCCTGCTGCACGGTGCGAAGCCCGTGAGTGAGGGACATCCCACGGAACTGGCGGAGGCCGAGGCCGTCGTGCGACGCGTCCAGGACTGGGTGGAGGCCGGCGTCGACCCCTCCGAGATCGCGGTATGTGCCCGCTTCAGGACCCGACTCACCGCCCTCGCCGACAAGCTGTCTGCCGCCGGACTGCCGGTCATACGGGTGAAGGACGGTGAGGCCGCCGACGCCGTCGGGGTGCGGGTTTCGACGCTGCACAGTCTGAAGGGCCTCGAATTCCGCTGCGTGGCCGTGACCGGCGTCACCGCCTCCACCTTCCCCTTCGCGCCCGCCGTCACTCCGGTCGACGTCGACCGGCTCCAGAACGCGACCGATATGGCGGCTGAGCGCTGCCTGCTGTTCGTGGCGTGCACCCGGGCGCGGGAGGCGCTGTACGTGTCCTACGGGGGGCGGCCCAGTGAGTTTCTGAGGTGACACAGGGGTGGATGAGCAGGAGAGATCCCGAAGGGCGGTGGCTGTGCTCAGGGGACAGATTCGATAGACTGAAAACTTAGTCAAGACACGAATGGAGTGTCAGGTCCCTTCTGAGGAGGAGGGTTGCCGGCACCTGGCGTTCCGGGAGGAGCGAGATGGCCCAGCGTACGGATCAGGTGTCGGTGACCCTGGCGGCGATCGCCCGGCTGGCGGGTGTCGGCCGGGCGGCAGTGAGCAACTGGAGGCGCAGGTATCCCGATTTCCCCCTACCGGTCGGAGGCACGGACGCCAGCCCGCAGTTCGCGCTCGACGCGGTCGAGGCGTGGCTGAAACGTTACGACAAGATCGCAGCAACAGCGGGCCCATTGGAACGGCTGTGGCCGCGGGTGGAGGATCTCGGCGACCGGGACCGGATGGGCCGTGTCGTCGCTGGTCTCGGGGCGCGGCTGAGCGACTCGGCGGCGGACCAACGCGACCGGGGGGAGCCCTTGGACCCGGCGGAGCAGGCGCTTGTGGACGACGCCGTACGCATGGCAGGTACCGAGGGCGAGGCCGAGACCTTCCGGTTCCTGCTCGACCGATGGCTGGGCACGCACGTTCGACAGATCGCCACCACGCCGCCTCCACTCGCCACCGTGATGACCCGGATCGCCGCCGGGGTACGCGGCGACCTGCCCGTACGAACGGTGGCCGATCCCGCTTGCGGAACCGGTACCCTCCTGCTCACGGCGGCACGACGATGGTCCGGGGCGGACACGGGCGGCCGGGCGCTGCGCCTCCTGGGGAATGACGTCGATCCGGTCCTCGCTATGGTCGCCGACGCGAGGCTGGCCCTGGAGACGGACCGGGCGGGCATCGAGGTCACCGCCCACGACACACTCCGGAACGCCACCGGCCAGCTGTCCGACCCGGTCGACGTCGTGCTCTCCAATCCGCCCGCCAACGCGCGCGACTGGGGCCATGAGGAGCTGGCCACCGACCAGCGCTGGGCCTACGGACAGCCGCCGCGTACGGAATCGGAACTGGCTTGGGTCCAGCACATCGTGTCCATGCTGGGCGAAGGCGGCGACGGCGCCCCAGGTGAGAACGGCGTACCTGGCAGCGGTGTCGCTGTCGTCCTCCTGCCACCGGGCGTCGCCGCCCGACGGGCCGGCCGCCGCATTAGGGCAGGGCTCCTCCGGGCCGGTGTCATCCGCGCGGTGGTCGCGCTGCCCGCCGGCGCGGCCCCCCCTTACGGAGTCGGCCTTCACCTGTGGGTCCTCACCCCGCCCGCCCCGCGCCCGCAGAACGCGGTGCTTCTCGTGGACACGAGCGACTGCCGCCACACCCCTCCCACCTCCGTCTCGGCCTCCCGACTTCCCGCCGTCGACTGGGACGGCGTACAGGACCGGGTGCTTCTCGCACTCGAAGGCGTCGAAGTGCCCGGTGGTGTCTCCGTTCCGGTGACGGACCTGCTCGGCGAGGAGACCGACCTCACCCCGGCCCGGCACGTCGCGGCCGCTCAGCCGGTGCGGCCGGTGGACCTGCGGCGCCTGTGGGCCCGCTACGACAAGGGGTTGCTGACGGCCCGGGACGCGGGCGGCGTACTGCGAGACCTCTCGATGGTGCGGGACTCCACCGGTCATGGAACCGTGAGCATCGCAGAACTCGAACAGGCCAAAGCTCTTGCCATCTCTTCCGGCACCGCCGTTCCGGAGGAGAAGGTCAGGCGGGGAGAGGTACCCGAAGACGGCGTCGAACTGCTCACCGGCCTCGCAGCTTCCAGCCCGACAGAACGGCAATGGCTCGACCGGGCCGATGCCGAACAGGCGGATCGGGACGGTCTGTCCCCGCTGACCTCCTTCGGCGATGTGGTCGTCGTCGCCACGGTGCACGGCTTCGCCGCCTGGGTTGAGACGGTAGCGCCCCGTGTGCTCGGCCACCGTCTGCACAGGCTTCGGGTGGATCCAGCCCGTCTCGACCCGTGGTTCCTTGCCGCCTGCCTCAGGGAGAGGTCCAACGCCAGGCGCGCGGGGGGGCACTCCTCGAGCACCTCACGGGTGGACGTGCGCCGACTCCACGTACTGCGTCTGCCTTTGGACGAGCAGCAGACGTACGGCGAGGTCCACCGCAAACTGGTGGACCTCGAGAGTGCGCTGGCAGAGCTGGCGGCTGTCGGGGGGGAACTGAGCGAAGGGCTCACCTCGCTCCTTGCGGCGGGGCGGCTGGAGCAGCGCTGACCGGCGGCTCAGCCCGGATCCACCGGATTGATGCCTGTGGATAGTTTCTCCGGAAACGAGGAAGTACCTTGTGACCTGCGATGATGGGGTTTCTCTAGGACCA
>NZ_JBEXHZ010000027.1:0-92730 GCF_040608315.1 Streptomyces sp. NPDC005195 | reverse complement strand
GGCTGTCGGCGGCCACAGCGGCAGCGGTGTGGGTGGACTTGTGTGGATCAACTCCGAGCAGTACCACGGGACGGTGCTCCCAACAGGTGCGTGACTGACAGAGACGTCCACGGCCGACACTCCGACTTCCGGAACCAAACGGGCCGGGACACGCCTCTGTTGAGTCAGGCCGCAGACGGACGCCGGGTCGGTGGCACACCCCCGGAGAGCCAGCCCCGGAAGGCGGCAGGAACCTCACGAGCCATCCGATCCGGCGTCCTACGGAGACGCTACGAGCGGCCAACTCGACCGCGCTCCGCTACAGCCATACAAGTCGGAACCTCAGCCTGGGTGCCGGGTCGGACCCGACGGGCTCGGTGCTTGGCATAGGGGGCGATTCTCCTGTCGGGCCCTCTCAGGCTAACCCCGCAGAACGGGACGTCTCACCCAAGGCTGACAGAGAGGGGGGCGTTTCTATTGTCTTCCGCTTCCTTCGTCCAGTCTGCCTGCCAGGGCGGTCCCATGAATCCGTCGGTCACTGGCCGGGTTCCGCCCCACTGGCTTCGCGGCGCAGTCGTCCCGCTTCCTCTACGAGGCTCTTAGCTCGGGCGTTATCCGTGGCTTGGGAGGCCTCGTCCTCCAGGCTGTGGACTTTGGTCTCGAGCTGGGGGTCCCGGGCAAGGGCGAATTCTGCCCACCAGCGGGCCATGAAGGCCGGCACAGGGGCCAGATCGTAAGTGTCGGCGATCTTCTCACGCCAGTTTCGGTCGAAGTCGGGCAGGAGCTTGGGCGTGTGCCGTGCGATAGCGGCGCGCAGTGCCTTGGGTGTGCGTTCGGGCATGCGGGGAACGGACCCCTGCATGCCCACGGTGGAAGCGGTCACTGTGCATGCTCCTTTGCGCGGCCGTGAGATCAGGCAACTAGAGGCACGGCTGTCACGCCGGCGGCGCCATTGCTGTCAGATGGGTGCTGTGCGGTCAGGGCGTCGCGCTGGGCGGTAGTGATCATGCGAGCGTAGGGATGAATGTCGCCGCGGGCGTATGCGTCCAGCAGAATCTCGCAGAGGGCGGACATGGAGCGGACCGCGTCCTGTGTGCGTCGCTCGTCGACACGGGACCACAGATCGTCCGTCGCGAAGACGCTTCGGCCACGGCGATTCCCTGCGTCGGAATCGGGAGTGGCGCGTGGCAAAGGCAACGTTCCGGCGGCGTACTCGGTAAGGGCGCGACGCATGATCCATGTGAGGGTCAGGCCCTCTGACTGAGCCCGTGCTCCGGCAGCTTCCCACACAGTCTTTGCAACATTGGGCGCACGTTCCGCCTCTCCTGCTGCTGGCATTTCGGACTCCTATCGGTAGCGTTCGATGGTACCGATACACACGGTACTACGGATCACATCGGTACGGCGCCGGAGTAGTCATGCGGCAGGCGATCCAACTGGAGCCGTCCTGCTCGGCGCGGGCGGCGCCGCACTGGGCTGGCGGGCCGCCGACCCAATCGTCGGCCTGCTCATCACCGCCGCGATCCTCATGGTGCTGCGCGACGCCGCCAGCGAGGTCAACCGCCGCCTGATGGACTCCGTCGATCCCGCCCTGGTCGACACCGCCGAGACCGCGCTGCGCGATGTCGATGGCGTCCGCGACGTCGGGCAGGTCCGCATGCGCTGGATCGGCCACGCCCTACGGGCCGAGGCCGACATCGTCGTCGACCCCGACCTCACCGTGGTCCAAGCCCACGACCTGGCCGTCGCAGCCGAGCACGCCCTGATCCAGCCGTCCCACGGCTGACCGCCGCCGCCGTGCACACCGACCACACCGCCGGGTGCAGCGACCCGCATGCCGCCCTGGCTCACCACGCGGGATGATCCTTGCACGGGGTACGGCGGCGGCCGTAGCGGCTTGATGCACCGGCCAACGGGTACCGGGCCGGGGTATGGTCGAGCCGAAGTAGCGACAGATCAGGCGTGTCGATGGCGTGAGGAAAGGAAGCAGCGGTGGCAGGCAGTGGACAGGCGCGCAGACGGGGTTTCGCCCGGCTGCTGACGCTGTGCGCGGTCCTGTTCGGCCTGTTCCTCATGCACGGCGCCCCGGCCACCGCCGCCGAAGGCTGCCACGGCGCGATGTCTGCGCCCGCCGGGATGCACAACAGCGAAGATCCGCACGCGACGCAGTCCACGACGGCGCCCCCGACGACGCATCCCGGCCTGCGGCAGGCGTCAGGCTCGGCGGCCATGGACGGCACGACGTGCGTCTCGACGCCCGCACGCGACACGACCCCGCTGACCGCACCCGGACTACTCGCCGTCGTCGCGGTCCTCACGTCCCTGGTCCTCGCGGGCCGCATCCTGATCCCGGGCCGGACGGGGCGGCGCGGCCCACCGCCCCCGGGCGGCCGAAGTCTGCTCCTCCAGATGTGTATCGCGCGGACCTGACAGGACCCCGCCGGAACCCGGACTACCGGGCTCGGCATGCGTCCTGCTCACCTCCGCGCGCCCGCCCGGCGTGGTGCGCCCACCGGAAAGACCACACCATGTTCGCTTCCACCCGTTCCACCGTGCGCCGTCGTGCCCTCGCGGCGGCCGGCACCGCAGCCGCCCTTGCGCTGACGCTGGCCGCCTGCGGCTCCTCCAACGACAGTTCCTCCTCGATGCCCGGCATGGACCACGGCACCAAGCCGTCCACGTCCTCCTCGGCGAGCACCTCGCCCTCCATGGGTGACATGCCCGGCATGGACCACGTGGCTGCCAGCAACGGCCTCACGGACAACAAGGACGGCTACCGCCTCACCAGCAAGGACACGACCCTGACGGCCGGCAAGCAGGCCGCCTACCGGTTCACGGTCACCGGCCCGGACGGCAAGCCCGTCACCGCCTTCGGCGTCGACCAGACCAAGCGGATGCACTTCTACGCCATCCGCTCCGACCTGACCGGCTTCCAGCACATCCACCCGACCATGTCCGCCGACGGCACCTGGACCGCCGACCTGGCCACGCTCACGCCCGGCTCCTGGCGGATGTTCGCCTCCTTCACCCCCGACAGCGGATCCGGCAAGGGCACGGCATTCGTCCTGTCCCGTACCGTCTCGGTTCCGGGCACGGCGTCGAAGACGCCGTTGCCGGCCGCCGGCAAGACCGCGGAGGTCGACGGTTACACCGTCACCGTCAAGGGCGAGCCGATGGCCGGGATGGAGCACCCGATGACGGTGACCGTCGCCAAGGACGGCAAGCCCGTCGCCGACCTCCAGCCCTACCTCGACACGTACGCACACCTGACCGCCTTCCATGAGGGCGACACCGCCTTCGCTCACCTGCACCCGACCACCAAGGTCAACGGTGACCACGGCGGGCCGGAACTGTCCTTCAACGCGGAACTGCCGACCTCCGGGAACTGGCGGCTGTTCCTGCAGTTCCAGACCGGCGGCACACTCCACACCGCTGCCCTGACCCTGAACGTCGGCTGAACCCCCGCGGGGCGCCACCCCACGCGGGTGGCGCCCCGCGCGCAACCCCCGCCACCCCGTACCACGCAGGTGCGACGTGTCGGTGGGCCCTATGCCGTGCCCTTGTCGGAAGGCTTCAGGGATGATCCACGCCGACTGCATGCTCTGTCGATCACCGGTTCCATGACCTGGGAGATCACCTGGGCGCTGATCCTGGGCTTCGCCCTGTCAGCCGTCGTCCAGGCCGTCGTCCGCAAGTCCACCGTCGTCTCCCTGCTCGGCGACGACCGTCCCCGCACACTCGCCATCGCCGCCGGCCTCGGCGCCGCCTCGTCCTCCTGCTCGTACGCGGCGGTGGCCTTGGCCCGCTCCCTGTTCCGCAAGGGCGCCAACTTCACCGCCGCGATGGGCTTCGAGATCGCCTCCACCAATCTCGTCGTCGAACTAGGCGTGATCCTGGCCCTGTTGATGGGTTGGCAGTTCACCGCGGCGGAGTTCTTCGGCGGCCCCATCATGATCGTCGTCCTGGCGGTGCTGTTCCGCCTGTTCCTGCGCGACAAGCTCCTACGCGAGGCCCGCGAGCAGGCCGAACGGGGACTGGCCGGCTCCATGGAGGGCCACGCCGCGATGGACATGTCCGTGCAGCGCGAAGGCTCCTTCGCCGGGCGCCTACTGTCGCGAGAGGGCTTCACCTCCACCAGCCACGTCTTCGTCATGGAATGGGCCGCGATCCTGCGGGACCTGGTCATCGGCCTGCTCATCGCCGGCGCGATCGCCGCGTGGGTGCCGGACTCGTTCTGGCGCACGTTCTTCTTCGACGGCCACCCGCTGGCAGCCAAGCTGTGGGGGCCGATCATCGGCCCGCTGGTCGCGATCGCCTCGTTCGTCTGCTCCATCGGCAACGTGCCGCTCGCCGTCGTGCTGTGGAAAGGCGGCATCAGCTTCGGCGGCGTGGTCGCGTTCGTCGAGGCAGGCCCCACCCATGACATCCTGGCCAACCCGCAGGACGAGTACACCCGGCACCTGCTGGCCAGCGCCCCCAGCCAGACCACCGCCCGGCCCCGCATCCCGGCCACCACCGTCCCCAAGCCGGATACGGCGCCCCTGGTCGAGGTACGCAACCTGGTCAAGGAGTTCAGGCTGCCCCGCGCAGGGGACGGGCCCCGCACCCTGCGCGCCGTCGACGACGTCAGCTTCACCCTGCACCGGGGCCAAACCCTCGCCCTGGCCGGCGAGTCGGGCTCGGGCAAGTCCACCACCGCCCGCCTGGTGCTCCGCCTCGCCGACGCGACCGCCGGACAGATCCTCTTCGACGGAACCGACGCCACCACCGCCAAGGGCGCCCGGGCCAGGCATCTGCGCCGCCACGCCCAGCTCGTCTACCAGAACCCCTACGCCTCGCTCGACCCCCGATTCTCCATCGACGAGGTGATCACCGAACCGCTGCGCGCCTTCAAGGTCGGCGACCGTGCCTCCCGGCTCGCCCGGACCCGCGATCTGCTCGACCGAGTGGCGCTGCCCGCCGCCACGCTGGAGCGCCGGCCAGCGGAGATGTCCGGCGGTCAGCGGCAGCGCGTGGCGCTCGCCCGCGCCCTCTCCCCCGACCTGGTGGTCTGCGACGAACCGGTCTCCGCGCTCGACGTGTCCGTGCAGGCCCAAGTCCTCTCCCTGCTGGTCGAGTTGCAGGCCGACACGGGAGTGGCATACCTGCTCATCTCGCACGACCTGGCCGTCGTACGTCAGATCGCACACCAGGTCGCCGTCATGCAGGCCGGCCGCATCGTCGAGACAGGCCCGCCGGACGAACTGTTCACCCTCCCCCGCCACGAGTACACCCGCGAACTGCTCGCGGCAATCCCCGGCGGCCGCGTCCCCACCCCCACCGCCGAGACCACCACGAGCTGAGGACCACGGTCGCATGAACACACCCACCATCACCTCCCTGGCCCTTCTCACCCCGGGCAACTTCGCCGGCGGCGACCCCTACACCGGCTTGGAGGAAACACTCCAACTCTTCGAGTACGGCGAACGGCTCGGCTTCAACGGCGCCTGGATCCGCCAGCGCCACCTCGAACACGGCGTCGGTTCGGCCGCGGTGTTCCTCGCCGCGGCAGGCCAACGCACCGAGCGGGTCGAACTGGGGACCGCGGTCATCCCGATCGGCTACGAGAGTCCGTTCCGCCTGGCCGAGGACCTCGCACTGGCCGACGTACTGTCCCAGGGCCGCCTCCAGGTCGGCTTCAGCACCGGCATGCCCCATGCCGAACTCCTCGGCGACCTGGTGTACGACGGGGACTGGCGCAGCTTCGACCTGTCGTACGGCAGGATCGCCCGCCTCGTCGACAACCTGCGCGGCGACTACCTCGGCGGCCCGGACACCGTGATCCAGTCGCCCGGCAACACCCAGCGGCCGCGACTGCAGCCGCACAACCCCGGTCTGGTGGAGCGGATCTGGAACGGCGGAGGCAGCCTGCGCTCGGTCCGCTGGGCCGCGCTAACGGTCTCAACCTGCTGTCCGGCAACATCGTGTCCGGCGAGGACACCGACGACTTCACCACCGCCCAGCTGAACCTGTTCTCCGAGTACCGACGCAGCCTGGGCGACGTCCGGCCGGCGGCGCGGGTGGCGCTCGGGCGGGTGATCGTGCCGTTCGACAGCGCCGACCCGGCCACTCGGGCCCGCTACCGGAACTACGCGGCCAGTCGGCACGAGCGCACCCTGAAGCCGCAGACGTTGGCAGCGCTGGGCGGGAAACAGCTCCTGTTCGCGCCTGACGTGGTCGGCACCGCGGAACAGATCCTGGAACAGCTGGCTGCCGACCCCGTCCTCACGCAGGTGTCGGAATTGCGCTTGGAGCTGCCGTACGAGTTCCACCGGGAGGAGTACGAACAGATCCTGCACGACGTCCGGCATCTGATCGCCCCCGAGCTGGGCTGGCACTCTGTTTCCCCGGCGGTTCAGGAGGCAGGCCGGTGAGTCCTGGTCCGGAGCGCCCGGTCCGCCTGGAGGTACACGCCCGCGAGCCGTTCGCCGGAGGCCACCGCTTCCCCGGCACCGCGGCGTACGAAGTGCTCACCGCCCGCTACACCGTGGACCCGAAGGCAGCCACCAACCGGCCACGCACGCTCGCCGACGCCGGGAGCGGCTACCTGATGCGCCGCGGATACACGATCGTCTTCGGTGCCTGGCAGGGCGATCTGCTGCCGGGTGACGACCGGCTGTTGCTCAACCTGCCCGTGGCGAAACGAGGCGCGGAGCCCGTGCGCGGCCTGACGACAGCCGAGTTCATCGTGGAGGAACCCACCGCCTCGCTACCGCTGTCCCGCAGGTCGAGCATCAGGTCCTATCCGGTCAGCGAACGGGCCGCGCACACCGTCCGCCTCACCCGCCGACGCTAGGGAACGTGGCAAGCCGACGATCCCAATGCGGGCTTCCTCGACTCGCCCGTAGCCGTACTCAGCCGCCTCCAGCGTGCCCGAACGGCATGACGGGTGGGGAACATCCGGGGCCGTACGCCGGTTGCACCAGGCGTGGTTGTGAAGGGGACCGTGTCCCCTGGCCTCACCTCTAGCTCATGAGGAGGATCGTTCGGCTAAAGCCTCATGGAGCCTTTCGCCTCGTAGGCGACCGCCCTTCACAGCTGTGCACGTAGCCCCGGCCGGGATCGGACACCGGACCGGGGCTTCGTGCGTACCGGCCATCCGGATACCGCCAGGACGGGGCGGGTGCGGGGAGGCTCCAACGGGGGCAGGTGGTTGCACAGGGCCTGCACGGTCACGTGCCCCGGCTGCGCACCACTGCGACCTGGTGTGGTCGGGGGTGTGCAGCCGGGGCGCAGGACTGGGGGTTCGCCTGCGGCGGCCGGCAGTCCTGGCTCCCCCTCTACCAGATGGATGTGGGAGAGGGGCCTGTGACGCTGTGTGGCCGTCAGTGCTGGCGCTTCGTCTGGCCCGCGCTACCGCCCTCGTGGCCCGCTTCGCGGGCTTCCTCGCTGGAGAAGCGGGGAGCCGTGTCTGCCTTCTGGGCAGTGCGGCCCTCGCGCGCTGCGGCCTCGCGCCGCTCTTCGGGGGTCATGTTCTGGACGTTCTTCTTGTCTGCGCGGTCGCTCTTGTTCTCGGCCATGGTGATGTCTCCTGGGAAAGTGGAAACTGCGGGTGACATGAGAGTCACACACCGTCGAGAAAGCTGCACCTTAGGTCGTTACCCTGAGCATTCGACGGCTGTCGGTGGCCGGGCTGATCGCGATGCGGCCGAGGTCGCGGACCCGGCTGTGTCACCGTCTGCGGAGCCATCCTGCGGGGAAAGGCGCACGTCGCAGCATGGGTGAGCGGGACTTCATCGCGCTGATCGACGGCGTCCACCAACTGGTCAGGGCCCCGATCGTGCTGGTCCGGGACCGGCTGAACACCCATGTCTCCCGAAGGATGCGGGCCCTCGTCGCCGAGCGGGCATGGCTGATGGTGTTCCTGCTGCCCGCCTTCTCACCCGACCTCAACCCGGTCGAGTGGTTATGGGCCCACATCAAACGCAGCCTCGCCAACCTCGCCGTCATGGCCCTCGACCGACGTGAGACACTCGTCCGCAACCACCTCAAACGCCTTCAATACCAGCCCCACACCCTTGACGGCTTCATAGCCGGCACCGGACTCACCCTCGACACACCAACCTCACCCTGAAACGCCGAAGTCAGTAACGGGTGGGGTTTTCCTGTCGGTATTGGTAGAGCCTGGGTCATCTGGTGCAGGCAGCGGGTTGGCTCATGCGCAGCGGATGACCCGTCAAACTTGGCCCACGGATCCTTTGGAGCGACTCTGAGCACCGTGGATCTGGGAAATGGCTCGCCGCACCAATCCGCCCTCCCCTGCCCGCGTTAGGTGGCGGTGGGCCAGGTTCGCAGCAGGGCGGCGATTCTTCCGGCAGTACAGGCGGGGTCCAGGAGCAAGTCCTTCAGAGCGATTGCGTCCTCACGGCCAGCCTTGACGGGGATTCCAGCAGCTTCGAGATACATCACGCCACAGGCAGCCGCGACGGCCATGTTAGAACGCTCCAACCATCGGCATCGGCCAAGGCTGTGTACCAAGGCGGCTGCTTTGGCGTAAGGCCCGTGATAGACGGGCCTCTCGAACAGTTCAGCCTGGTGTCGGGCCACTGCTGAAACGGGGACGCCATAGTCATCAGGAGTCGGATCGTCGGCGCCGGCAGCCTCGGCGACTTGCAGGATCCAGGGAACGTCGATGTGCAGTTCCATCAAGCCGCGCGTGCTCCCTTAGGTGCTTGCTGGGCTTCCTCAGCTTCGTCGAAGATCCCCTGGTGTTCAGCCAGGAATCGGGCGGCTGCACCCACCGAACGCGCGCGCAACCCGCTGGCATCATCCTGCACCAGCCTCGCAAGGTAGTCGCCGACGCTCAGTCCCAGGTCAGCGGCACGCTTCTTCGCGGTTTCCGCGACGTCCTTATCTACGCGCGCACCCAGCTGTGTCTTCGCCATACGCCTATGGTAACACCCGTTACCAAGAGTGTGGCACCACGCCGGTTGGACTGAGCATGCCGAGGTCGATCGGCGATGCCGCTGCAATCCACGCGGCGTACTGCCGGTATGCGTTACCCCGGGATGGCACTCGATGCAAGGACAGCCCGTCGACCAGTCCTTCCGTCAGCTCCCGAAGTGGTGGCACCACCACGGCGCCGCCTGACTTCGCGCAGCCCCGAGCTTGCAGCCGCGCAAGATGATCAAGCCGTACCCCGGCTCGTCTCCGCCAGCCTGCCCTCTGTTCTGTTTACGTCACCCTGCGGGGGGGCTGGCCAGTCCGCGACGCTCTGGTCAGTCGGCCGGCGATGGCCAGGACTGCCATACGGGCAGACGCGGACGCTTCATGTCCGCTTGTCGTCAAGCGCGGGATCCGGTGATGGCGGCTGGGCCGCTTTGAGAACGTGGGGTCTTCTCCCCCACCTTCTTCACCTCTACGGTTTGGGGGTCCACGGCTTCGCCAGGAGCCCCTTCGCGGTACAGGCCGCTGGGAAGGCTGTCGCGATCGTGAGGCAGGAGGAAAAAGACCCGACGCCTGTACAGGCCGCTGTCGGGATCGGGTTCTGCCTGATCATCGAGAAGGGCGTAGCCGACCATGCGCCCGTCGCGTGCGTAGGGGGGCCGCGTGTTGCGGCGCCGGGTCTTGTCGAGGGCTTGGCGGACGTAGTCGAGGTTTTCGGGGTCTTCCAGCCACACGACATGCTCTTCGTGGGTGAGATCGCCTTCGGTCAGTAGCGAGCTCATGGCTGCTGCCCCTCCTTCGTCTGCTGGGCCGGACGGTAGCCCGCCTCAGGTCGTGGTGAGCCTTTTGCTGTCGGACATGGTCCTTCAGGTCCATGGTAAGTCGGGCGGATGCGACTGGGTAGGGACCTTGGGGGGAGGCGGCGTTTGTCGACGGTGTTTTGTAGTTCAGCGGATCGGTGCGGGAGTTGGTTCATGACGGAGTGTCCAGCAGGGCGAGGCCGGGGTAGTACTTGCGGCCGTTGGATTTGATCATGTCGGTAGGTGAGGCGAGGCCGACCTCCTGCCTGACGCGGGTGGCGAAGGCACGCGTTCCGGCGGGTCGGATGCCTTCTCCAGCGTTGCACCACGATGCGTAAGCGGTGTAGAGGACACCTTGCTCAACACGCAGGTCGGCTTGATTTTCGGTATCGCTAGTGCAGCATTCGGTGAGGAAGCGGCCGATGTGGTCTTCTGTGTTGGCGTACGCGCTGGTTGCGATGCGGACTCGATCGGGGCCCTGAAGGCTGTCGCGCGTGGTGAGGTAGCGGCGGGCCCCTTCAATGAGCCACTGCAGGATGCCGGGGCCTTCATCCCGTACGAGCTCCAAGGCCAGGTTGTCGATCTTTCGGTGGTCCGGAACCGTCCGTTCGAAGGGAAGCAGCCTGATGCGCCGCCAGAACGCGAAACCGCCATTGCTGACTTCCGGGCGATGGTTGCCCAGCAACCACAGGTGATGGGTAGGCGCGAAGGAGAAGTAGTCCTGCCGCATCCTGCGGGCCTTGATCTTCTCTCCACCGGTCAGAAGTTTGACCCGCGCCTCGTCGAACTTGTCATTGGGCTTGAGTTCGCTGCAGACGATCAAGCGGCGGCCGTGGAGCTCCGTGAGTTCAGTGGAGTGCTCTGAGAACGCGCCACGGTCCATAAGGAAACCGGGCGGAGCGGCGTCTGCATAGTCGCCCAGGATCTGGATCATGACGTCCAGGAGGACGCTCTTGCCGTTCTTACCGTGTCCGTGAAGGAAGGGCAGCACCTGGGCGCCGACGTCCCCGGTAATCGAGTACCCGAGCAGGAGGTGCAGGAAGCCGATCATCTCCTGGCCTTCTGCGTCGTCACCGAAGGTGTCGTGCAGGAAGCGGTGCCAGCGGGGAGTCTCGGTCGGCTGGGGCGCGACGCTGGTGGCACGGGAGTGGAAGTCACGCGTGGGGTCAGGTTTACGCAGCAGTCCCGTGGTCAAGTCGACCACGCCCGCGGGAGTGCACAGGGCGTAGGCGTCACCGTCGAGGGTGTCGGGGTCCACGGACAGGTCAGGAGATGCCTTGGCCTGCGTCAGGAGGGCTTTCATCCCGGTTGTCGAAAGGGTGCGCTTTTTGTGGTGATACAGCTCGCGGTCGCTGAACAACCCCCGGGGATCGGTGTCCGGCATGTCTTCAGCCATCTCGCCGGCGGCCCAGAGGGCCGCCTTTTCTCCGCCCGTTCGTTTCCACCGGTAACCGTCCCAGGAGAACCAGCCCAGGCCCTCGACGTGGCGGAACTGATCACGGTAGAGCTTGACGAACAGCTTGGCGTTACCGCGGTCGGAGAGGGTGCCGGGTAGCGGAGCAGGCATGACCCACGAGGGAGCAGCTACAGGCGAAGTGTGTGCCTGGGTCGGCAGGGCTGCCGGCAGGTGGTCTGTCTGCTCAAGGTCCAGCATCTGCTGGGCTGCAGCGCCAGCGTCGAAGCGCGGAGTCTCGGCGCTGCTCATGAACGTCCTTCGAGGCGGAGCGGGCGGGCGGAGCCGGCAGTGAAAGCGTCGTCGATGATGCGTTCGTTGCGAGCGGCCTGCCCAGGGCGGGCCGAGTCAGCCGTTTCACGCAGCTCGGCCCGGACGGTGTGTTCGTCGAGGTGTCCTGCCGCAGAGAGTCCCCCCGCGGTGTAGGCAGCTCGGTTGAGTTTTTCAGTGAAGCTGGCGCCTTCGGGTGTCAGCGCGCATCGAGCGACGTCTAGCAGCAGGGGGTCCAGTACTCGTCGGCCGCCCACAGCGGTTCGAGAGCGGCGGGGGGAAATCACGCGCCTGGAGACGGCCAAGGCAGGCTGGATCATGTGACCGGTCCTCACGAGTTCTTCGCCGAGCCATTCGGGCAGCGGTGCTGGCAGGCGGGACGGTCCTTCCCGCAGGTATGTGCCCTGCGGCGTGCGAGTGGTGGGCGCGACGATGTAGCCTCCGTCGGCCCTGATGTCGACCTGCCACGCCAGGGCGACTTTCGGGCTCGATCCCGTCGAGCATCGAAAACGGGTGGCTGGATGCGGGTTCCGGTACCAGATGTGAAGACCACCGGAAGGGGTCTGCACCCGCAAGGTGCCTTCGTCCTCAGCGGGGCTCTGCCGGCCTCTCAGCGCTGCCAGCAGAGCCAGGGTGTCGTACCCGGACGCCAGTCCCTGAAGGTTGACGGAGTCGTGGATCGGGATACCGGGTAGAAGCCGGCTCCGGTCAGGGACCGGTGCAGAGTGCGCATCGACATCAATGACGATCAAGTTGGCTCCGCCGCACGCGACGCCGACGCCCCATGAAGGGTGCGCGGACCACCAGGAGTCGATCCTTGTTGCGTTGGTCGTTGCGGCGTGGAATCCGTGACAAGGGCGGCCCGCGGGGAGGCAAGGGCACTTGGCAGGGGGGTGCTGCTTGTCCTTGCAGCTGGGGCAGTTGGCGGGAGGCGTCTTCCTGCCTGCGGCAAGAGGGTGGACGGGCCAGCCCTGTTCAGCGCACCAGCGGGCCACAGCGTGGGATGTGGCAGGCCGCGCGGAAGGTGCGCGCGCTCTCATCACGTCGGGGCCGAACACGTGTCTGTCCTTCTGCAAGGGGTTCGTTTGTTGAGTCCCCGTGAGACTTCGTCCGAGAGGCGTCAGCGTGCTGACTCAGGGACCCAAGGGACTGTAGGGACTGTCTTTCAGAAGAGAGTCTAGGACCCTACGCCTGGGCGGGGCAGCAGCTCCCCCGGCGTGGCGTTCTATTGGCTTTTCGGTCCCTCCGGTCCCTTCGGGCTCTCGCTAGAACGGAGATCTAAGACCTTTAAGCGGCTAATGCCCTATTTGTGAGTGCCTGAAGGGGCTATCCGCGCGATACAAAGAAGACCGAGGAACCCGTCGAGAGGTAGTACTTCACCAGCACGCAGGGCGGGTGGACGCAGCTGGAAGCCGGCAGCGCTGTCCGGACCCGATGCAAGCCGCTCGGAAAGCGAGGGCCTGAGCCAGGGGCTGTCCTGGTGAGTCCCTCGGTCGGTCCCTACACGTTTGCGCAGGTCAGGCACCATCAGTCTCTCATGACAGGGACTGAAGGGACCGAGATCTGCAATTATAAAGCAGCTTTATATAGCTAGTAATGATCATGCGCCCGCGCATACACACACATGACTCGCTCATAACTCCAATCCTGAGTCCCTTGAGTCCCTGAGGAGGCCCTACAACCCCTGCTGACCTGCGTTTTTGTAAGGGACTCAACGGCAGGGACTCAAAGCACACACGGTCCCTGACCCTGAGTCCCTCCGTGGCGGACCGTCGGTTCCTGCTCGGAGATCAGCGTCTTTTCTCCCCTGGCTCTTTTCAAATGAAGGTCTCGGAGTTGAGCAGAACGCCAGTCCCTGCCAGGCACGAACTGTTCCCGAGGACTCAGGGACTGTTCGAGCATCAGATCCAATAGTGCAACGTTCGACGGTGGCTCGCCCCGACTGCTCCGGGCACCATGGTCGCGCGCGCCGGACTACTTAGCGCGGCCGGTCGACGGGAGGGCACTGGTTGTCGACTGCCATCCGGTGGACCGAGTCGCCGAGCGGTCGGCCGTGGCGTTCTCGGCGACGCGCCAAGTGTGTGAGGCGGGCGGCTGGACCTATCGCCTGGTCGGCGAACTTGATCCGGTCCGGGTGGCGAACCTGCGGCCGCTGGCGGCTACCGCCATCCACAGCACGCAGTGGCGGTTGGAACCGTTTCAGCGGTACGGGGGGCGTTCGTGGTTCCGGCCCCCTTGATGGCTCAGGCCGCGACGGTCAGGGATCCGATCGAGGTGCTGCCGGTGTCGCGGACACCGGTCTCGGACCGCACGCTGTTCCGGCCGCGAGGTCTGTGGCGCCAGCAGGGGGTCTGGGGCCAGTGGACCGCCGGGTCATGCGGGGTTTCCTACCGCCCGGAAGCCATGTCGACGAACGGCTGGTCGCGGTTGTGGTCGAAGTCCTGGCCGAACAAAAGAACCTGTCGACGGGCACCCGCAGCCGAGTAATGCACCAGGTCGAACGGCTCGTGGCCGAGCGCCACGGCCAGGGCGTGGTTGCGATCCCGTCGCGGGCGACGTTCTACCGCCTGATCAAGGAACTCGACGAAGGCAAGCACTCCTTCGGGGCAGCGACCACCCGCCGGTCGCAGGGCCGGCGTCCGCAGGAGCCGTTCACACCGACGATGGCCGTCCGGCCCGGGAGGTCGTCCAGATCGACACGACGCCGCTGGACGTGCTGGCGGTGCTGGACGACGGGGTGACCGGACGGGTTGAACTGAGCATCGCGGTCGATGTCGCCTCGCGGACTACCTGCGCGGCGGTCCTGCGTCCGGCCGGGACCAAGGCGGTCGACGCGGCCCTGCTGCTGGCGCGGACCCTGGTCCCCGAGCCGATGCGACCCGCGTGGGCGGACGCCTTGCAGATGTCCGCGTCGCTGATCCCACACGCATGGCTGATGAGCATCGACGCCCGGCTGGAGCACCCGGCTGCCAAGCCGGTCATCGTCCCGGACACCATAGTGATCGACCACCGCAAGGACTTCATCTGCGACACCTTCACCACTGCCTGCCGCCCCCCTGGGCATCTCGCTCCAACCGGCCCGCCGCATCCGCGAAGCACGAGGGATGTCGAGCCACCTGCGGACTCTGCCTGTCGCGCTGCCGCCCGTCCACGGCGAGACCGTCGGCTCCTACCTCAACCGGCTCGCCGACGCCAACCACCTGCCCATCGGCCATCTCCCGTTCCTAATCGGACCCAACCGCCGCCATGGGCGCGACGACAATCGCGTCGGCTACTGGACCCCTCATGCCTGCCCCGACTTGGTCACGCTCACCTGCGACGACCTGACCGTCTATGACGGCCAGCGGGAGATTGCCCGACATCAGCGGCTGACTGGCCGCAGTGCCGAACACCTGCTGCTGGACCACTACTTGGAAGCCCTGCTGACCAAGCCGGGGGCACTGGAGCGCTCCGAGGCTTTGTATCAGGCCCGCGCCGAGGGCACCTTCACCGCCGTCCATACGACTTTCCTGCTGAGCACCGGATCAACCTGCGGACCACGAATCCCATTGAGTGAACCTTCGCCACCGTCAGGCTGCGGACCAAGGTCACCCGCGGGGCCGGCAGCGCTGCCGCCGCCCTGGCCATGGTCTTCAAACTCGTCGAGTCCGCCCAGCAACGGTGGCGGGCCGTCAACGCGCCCCACCTGGTCGCCCTCGTCCGAGCCGGCGCCCGCTTCGAACGAGGTCACCTCGTCGAACGCCCCGATCCCCTCGCGGCCTAGGGTGGCCCCACGATGACCATTCACGACACCTACGGGACCAAGACCCACACGGCCAAGGAGCTGGCCGGGCTGCTCGCCCCACTCCTCAACCTGACCTTCGCCGAGCACGACAGCTACTTCCGCGGCGAATACCTCAAGGCCGAGGCAGAGGGCGCTGAGATCGAGATCCAGCCCAACGCAATTCCTGGAGACGACGACGAAGACGATCTCTACGCTTCGGAGCACGCAGCATTCCAGACCCTCGTGCTGGTCACTGCACCGGCAATGGACAACGTGCTCAACGGCACCCTGACCTTCATCGAAGGGCTCGAAGCACTGGCCCATGAAGCGTTCTGATCCGTTGATCCACAGCTATTGACAATTACTGTGGATGAATGCAGGGCCAGAGGCTACGGCTGCACGTCAGCTTGTTGACGAGACAGAATGCGCCAGCGCCGCTCGAAGTCCTCGGACTCCTCGGCAACGTAGGAGGAAGTCACAGGCCTGTTGTACTGGGCCGTGATGCCCCACTCCGCGCATACCTGCGCCACATCCGAGTACACAGGTGTCTCAGCGTGCGCCCGTTGCTCAGCCCACGCGTTGTACACACGCCAGCGCAGGAAATGCCGGCGCAAGTTGGCCGGACTGATCGGCCGACGACCACGACCGAGCAGCCCCTTCTCCGCGCAGAAGGCTGACAGTTGCTCATCGCTGGGCTCACTCCCCTTCTGCTCCTGATACTCCATCCACGCGAGGTAGTACCGGTCAGGAGCAGTGACGCCGCCACGCTCAGTACCAGGCTGCTGCTCATCGGGAGACACGTCCACACCCGGTGCATGTGGTTCGTCTGCGACCAGCGCGGGAATGCTGCCTGCCGCGGCAGGCACGTCATCCTCATCTACAGTCTGGTCCGTGGAATCTGCGCTCACGTGACCCGTCGGCTCCTCAGGTCGGAGTGTCAGATCACCGAACTCGCGCTCCTCGAAGCTCGCGACGAGGCCCGCCAAGTCCGCGGCTGTGATGGGCTGCCCCCCGTCACCGGTGACGGCATCCCGCTCATACAGGTACACCGCGAGAGCCGCAGCATCGGGGAAGATTCCATGCTGCTGCTTGTACTCCTGCCAGGCACTGTGGAAGTAGTCGTACCAGGACTGGTACGCCAGCTCCTCCTCCCCCACCGCGTTTTGCGAGTCGGCTGTCGCGTAGCGGACCCGCAGGACCTGGAGAAGGGGCTGCAGCTGCTCACCGGAGAGTGGCTCGCCCGCCCCGGTAGAAATGCCGTACCGGTCACGGAGCCACAGGCCCCACTGTGCAGTGGTCGGTGCGGCCTGGAACTGTGCGATGAACGCCTGATAGGCCAAGGCGAACCGCTCGGCGGTTTCCTCGCTCGGCGCCCCACTCCGCGGCCGTGGGATTGCGGCAGCAGCAGGGACCGCAGCCCTCGTGGAAGCCTCCCGCGCGGCTGTAGCGGTCTCAGAAGCAGCTGACAAGTCAAAGGCCAGCTGTTCCGCCGGTGCCCTGGCAGGAACCCGCTCCACGGTGATCTGGGCGGGTTCTTCGATGCTGGCGGCGGCGATGCCGGCGGGGGCGGTCTCGGCGAGCGGGATGCCGTAGCGGGCGAGGCGGAGCGGTATCAGGGACTCCACCGGTGCTTTGCGGCGCCAGGCGCGGCCGAAGCGGGAGCGCAGCCGGGCCTGGTAGACCAGCCGTTCCTGTTCCAGCTTGATGACCTGTTCGTAGGAGCGCAGTTCCCACAGCTTCATTCGGCGCCACAGGAGGAAGGTGGGGAGGGGGGAGAGCATCCAGCGGGTGAGGCGGACGCCTTCCATGTGCTTGTCGGCGGTGATGTCGGCGATCCGGCCGATCGCGTGCCGGGCCGCCTCGACCAAGACCACGAACAGGACCGGGATCACGGCGTGCATGCCGACGCCCAGCGGGTCCGGCCAGGCCGCGGCGCCGTTGAACGCGATCGTGGCGATGGTCAGCAGCCACGCCGTCTGGCGCAGCAGCGGGAAGGGGATCCTGATCCAGGTGAGGAGGAGGTCCAGGGCGAGCAGGACGCAGATCCCGGCGTCGATGCCGATCGGGAAGACGTACGCGAAGTTCCCGAAGCCCTTCTTGAGGGCGAGTTCGCGTACGGCCGCGTACGAACCCGCGAAGCCGATTCCCGCGATGACAAGCGCACCAGCAACAACTAGACCGATCAGGATCCGGTGCGCTCGAGTCAGCTGGGGTATCGCTCCACGCTCAGCAACCACATCCGACCCCCTACCTGTACCTCACACCACGACGAGTTTCACACTGCCACGGTTCGGGTGAAGTCGTGCCGCCTGAAAGCTTCTTGTGGCCGATCGTCAACAGAAAAGGCGACTACATACGCGCCGCACCGCTCCCAATCCTCGGACCGCAGGAATTCTGCTGTGCGCGGCTCGGCTGTCCCTGGACAGCCTCCGCGCTGAGTTCGACGGGTGCCGGGACAACGCCCAGTGCCCGGGCTTCGCGCTGCCGGTCACCTGGCGGTCGTACATGCGGTGTCCACGTGCTTGAGGGAAGCGCCTAACGTGGCGTGCCTGGAGCTCTCGGAGGAACTGCGAGCGTTTCCAGACGTCTTCAACGGAATCGACGCCCGCGTGTTCCGTGCGCACCGATCAAGTACGCATCCGTGTCCGGCCGCTGAACGCCATGGTGGCCACTAGAGGGCTGGCTCAGACGAACCCAGCAAGGACTCTGCACCGTTCTCACCACCAGCGGAAGGGCGCACGCGCCGGGCCTGTCACTGACCCAGAGGCAGTGACAGGCCCTGTATCGCTTCCGGATGGCGTTCATCCCTGTGTCCGTCAAGCGCTCCGGCGCGCGGCGACCTTTTTCTCCTGGTGGTCATTGAGCATGTGGAGCATCTTGGTGAACTCGATGTCGTTCATCTTGGCGATGAGGTGGAGGGCGATGAAGACGCCGTCGTCGTAGGGCAGTTTGGGCGGAGTCCGTGCGGGCGCCTCTGTGTTCTTAGCCGCTGTGGCGGCTGGCTGGGTACGGGGCTCTGGGACGGTCTCTGCGGGCCTCGGTGCCGGTGCCTCGCTGGGGAGCGGAGGGCTTGCGACGTCGGCCGACGGGCTGTCATCTGCCCCCACCACCTTGGCAGGCGAGGGAGAGGTTGAGACGGGCACGGCCTCGGGCGCCTGTGAGACGGTCTGCCCCTTCTCTGCCTTCTGTAGCTTGCGTTCTTCCTTTTCGGCTTCCTTGCGGGCCCGCTGCTCCTTGAGCTCCTCTAGAACGTTCTGCTGCTGGTCGGCAGGCTTGTTGCCGACCGCACGTAGCAGGTCGATGGGATCCTGGCCGATGCGTGCCTGCAGTTCCGGCCTCAGGTTGAGAAGAGCCAGCCGCTGTGAGACCCATCCCTGAGAGCGGTGGAGGCGCTTGGCGAGGGCTGTTTGACTTCCGTGGATGGAGAGCAGCCGCTCCAGGGCGCGCGCTTCGTCGAGTTCTTCAAGGTCTTGGCGGTGGATGTTTGCGACGAGAGCTGACTCGAGAAGCTCATCTGCGGTACCGCCCTGGTCATCGCTGACCATGACTTTGACACTGCTGAGGCCGGCTTCGCGCGCGGCGGCCAGGCGGCTGCTGCCATCGATGACGACGTGGGTGGTGTCTGGCTGCAGATCACCTTCGCGATCTGGGTTGGCCTTGACGTAGGCATCGCGGTTCATGACCGTGATGGCTTGCTTCTGGCCGTGGTCCTTGAGGCTCCCTGCAAGATCACTCAAGTCGCCGAGACTGGTACGAGGGTTGTCCGGGTTCGGACTGATGCGGTGGAGCGGAAGTTCTGTTGGCGCGGCGATGCCCTCCGTCGGCACACCGGTGGCTGCG
This sequence comes from Streptomyces sp. NPDC005195, assembly GCF_040608315.1. Classification (NCBI taxonomy): domain Bacteria; kingdom Bacillati; phylum Actinomycetota; class Actinomycetes; order Kitasatosporales; family Streptomycetaceae; genus Streptomyces; species Streptomyces sp. NPDC005195. The sequence continues at coordinate 73,700 of NZ_JBEXHZ010000027.1, read as the reverse complement.
GCAACTGCCTGGCGGCGGGCACTGACACCGCGGGTCTGAGCGCTGGCGAAGCGGCCGGCGCCCAGCTGGTCGGCCTTGCTCATGAGATCTCCCGGGCCAGCGCGCGCATACCGATGGCCTGCTGTGACTTGGGGGCGTAGGACAGGAGAGGCTTTTTCACGCGAACCGCCTCCTTCTGCTCCTTCAGGTCTCCGATGAGGCCGACGACCCGGGGGTCCTTTATATCTACCCAGCCCTGCAGGGACGAGGTGGCGATGTAGCCGCGACGTCCGTCGTAGAGGTTGACGACGATGCCGAGGTAGTCGATTTCGATCTTGAGGTCGTTGCGGAGGTCGTCGATCTGGTTGGTGAGCAGCTCGTAGGCGTCGGCGGAGCTGTCTTCGGCCTGCACGACGATGAGTGCACCAGACTGTCCCGGCTTTTCGCCGTCACGGCGGCGTCCGTAGTAGGCAGCTGCGTCCATGCTCAGACCGAGGCTGGGCGGGCAGTCAACGAGGATTACGTCGTACTCCCCCTCAAGCGGTTCCAGGGCTCGCTCCAGCGCCGCTTCGCGAGCGCGGACGGCAGAGAGCCGTACGTCGAGGAGGAATGCGTCGTTGCAGGCCGGCAGGAGGTGCAGGCGACCGTTGAATGATTCGTCTTCTATGGAAACAATCAGGTCACGCAGGTCGCCCTTGGGAGATCCTGCCATGTGGTTGGTGAGGCTGTCTCCGTCCATCGCCAGTGGTGTAGCGCCGAGTTGGTTGGTGAGGTGGCACTGAGGGTCGAAGTCGACCAGGAGGACGCGCAGCCCGAGGCCGGGCAGGTCTTCCGTGTCGAGGGGGTTGTCACTGCCGCCTGCGCTGTCAGAGCCTTCGATGGCCGCAGCAAGCTGCTTGGCGATGCGCACCGGATAGAGCTGGGTGGGATCTTCGGCGAGGGCTTCTCCAGCACCTGCCGTGATGGCAGTCTTGCCGACACCGCCCTTCTGGTTACAGACCACAACACGCCGGGTGATCAACGGCCGTTCGATGTGTGGAGCGGGGTTGGAGTCGAGCCACAACTGCACGGACTGGGCGAGGCCTTGGATAAGGGACACGCGTCGGTCTGTGGTGATGCGCTTGAAGTCGTCCCACTGTCCCTCCGGGAGGTCAGTGGCGAAGGAGTCGGCGCCGGCGGTGTCGACCGTAGCCGTTGCTGATGCCAGGTTGCACCAGTCGTTGATGCCTTGCTCCACTGCAACTTGAATCTTGATGTGCAGCTGGGCGGCTCTGATTTTCAGATTCTGCCGGAGCCAGCCCGGCAGCTTGGAGACGACCTTCTCGCGGTCGCTCGGGGTGGCTGGCGAAGTCATGGGGATACCTTACTAACGTTCAAGATTTTTGGTGTCACCGACACGTTAGTTAACCGTAGATACAGAGTCCGATCGGCGCACCACTCCCCCATTACGCCGTAATGTCCAGTCCCATGACACCACAGGACGCACCACCATTACGCCGTAATAGCCCCCCGCCCCTGAAACCTGAGCAGACCACCGCTCCAGCGACGGACCACAGAAGGGCGGCCAGCTCTGACCGCAGCGCCGGCAACGCGCGTTGAAGGCCCACCGCCACTGTTGACGGCACTTGACGCATAGCCAGCCCACTGCGCGACGACTGCTCGCTGCTCTTCTGCCAGTTCACCTGGCGCCGAAGCGCTGAGCTCTCCAGTGCAGCCGCTACAGACCTTCACAGGGCGACAAGCTACGGGGCTCTCTCGCCGGCCCTGGCCCAAACGAAGCCCGGCACCGGCAACCCACCAGCCGGTCCTGTATGACGACTGCAGCGCCACAGCGCATGCCGAGCACGACGAGCCGGGCTGAGGTCCCGTCAGAGCATGAGCATCTCCAGCTGCCTCTAAGCCGACCGCCGACCGGCCCGCCGGCACTTCCCCGGATCGGACGCGGCCGTGTTCCTCGAGTACGTCTGCGATGCCGGGCGTACGTCTGCGTGATGACGTACGCCCGGCCGCGGGGGTCAAACGAGCAGCATGGCCAGAGCGACGAACACGGCCACGCCGATGGTCAGAGCCGGGGCGGCGCGCGGGTGATTCGCGGCGACCTGGGCAAAGACGGCGGCGCCCACCAGGGCAAGGACGATGTTCGACGGGTCGTGCGTCACGGCACCTCCAAAGGAGTCCGCCCGGCACTTCCGGGCGGCGAGGCAACGTGACCTTGCCGAGGGGTTAGCCCCGCAACAGGCCACGTCGTGCTCTCCAAGGTGATCGGGTCTCAAGAGTTGCTCATTCACGACCACGTTCGCCCTGAAACGGCCCGTGACCTTGGAGTCGACAAGCGACAAGCCGGACGACAAGCGAGCCGCACATGCCTCTGCGTTCTTCCCCGACGAACCTTGCGCAATGCGCACACCCCGTGCCAGTCTCTTCCTGTGCACAAAGCGCACACCGTTGATTCGGGGAGGACCACCGCATGTCCGTGACCGTGGACAAGACCAGCCAGGGCAATGCCGAAGTCTCCTGGGACCCGCAGGAAGACGACCCGCACGGATATCTCGCCCGCAGCATCGAGACCGACCAGCTCGCCTACGCGCTGGAAGCTGTCGGCAGCGCCGTGGAATACACCGACGCTGACACCGCTCTGGAAGCGGCCCGGCACACCACGACCCTCGCGCGGCTGCTTGAGCGGCGGTCCGCCGCGCAGGTCGTGCAACTGCACGACGTGCACCGCCTGTCGTGGCGGCGGATCGCGGAAGTCCTGTTCGAGGACCCCGAGAAGCAGTCGAGCGTGCGGCGGATGTACGACTCCGGCCGACGGACCGCCGGTCTGCCCTCCTGACCTACCGCGCCGGGCCCGCCAACTTGCCGAAGCCGAAGGAGTACCCCATGAGTACCACCCCTTCCGAGATCGCCGCCGCTGAGGCTGCCGCAGACGCGATGATCGCCGCCGTGGCGGTCGCGCGGGCGCAGGAGATCGCCGCCGCTGAGGCGGCCGCGTCCGCCGCTTCGGCGGCCGCCTGGGAAAGCCGTCACTGATCCGCGACCACCACGCGAGGAGCCACCAGTTCATGACTGACGACCAGGACACCTACCGCTGGCAGAACACGACTCACCGCATCCTCCGTGAGCTGATCTCCGAAGGCAGGAAGCGCGGACTCCCGCCGCTCACCTGGACAATCGCCACAACAGGCGCACTGACCGGTGAAGCGCACGGACTCACCGGGACTGTTGAGACCCAGCGCGCTGCGGTCACCGCCTGGGCCGATCACCTCGGCAGCACCGTGACCGAGACTCCTCGCAACGACGGGCGGATCTCTCTCCGCTCCACTCACCCGCGCCGGAGAACGGCACGGCATCATCCGCGCCGAACTGCTCCTCCAGGACTGACGAAAACGCCCGCCGTACAACGGAGGCCCGCACCGACCGGTGCGGGTCTCCGCCGTTTCCACGGCCGACTTTGTCAGGCGGTCCTGTCTCCTGGCGTTCGACTCCACAGAAGGGGTGCAAGGGACTTGCGGGGCTAACCCCGTGCTCCCCGACTGTTCGACCACCGCCGCGGACCGACCGGGGCCTGGACTCTGGAGGACTTGTGACCGACGACCGGACCAAGCTCGTTGTCGCCGCGATGGGCGCCGGACTGCTGACGCTCATCGCCGTGGAGGCGCCGGCGCTCGTCGCCCCGCTGACGCTCGGACTCGCCGGACTCGCCACCCTCGTCCTGATCCTGAAACTGTGACCCACTGGGTCTCAGTTCCGGCGGTCGGACGACGGCGGCGCGAGGACACCGGGGCAGTCTCCGGGTCTGAGGCTGCCTGGTCAGCCATGCCGGCGGCCGGGTGGGACACCCGCGGACAGGAACTTCGCCGTACGAAGATCGAAGGCCCACGACGGATCTTCGTCGTGGGCCTTCATCTCTTCGTCCTCTCTTGCCCAGCTGGCTAGACAGGACATGAATAGAGCTGTTCTCTGGCACTGCTCTTGGATCCCACGTTTCACACGAACGAGATCCATCCTGAGAACACTTCGGCGACCAAGATAGCTGGGACACAACCACCGACCTGCGCGAGCTCAAGCCCCGCAGCCCGCTGACACCGCTGAGCACGCAGAGATTGTCCGCGCCGCACACGGGCCACAGGTCACACAAGCCCAGCGACCAGGACCACTCCCCCGCAGCAAGCGACGGACACCCCGCCAACTCTCTGAGCGGTGCTCTCGCCAAGCAGATGCACGCGGAGGCGAGGCCACCAAAGACGAGGACGATTTGTGCGCAGAGTGGCGGAGTAGGCTGCGGCGCCCAGGCAGAGCACCGCCCCCTCCGCTCGGCAGCGTCCGGTGCGATAGCTCGACGCATCAATGCTTCGGCGAGCGACGCCGGCAACCTCGCAGCTAGCGCGAGGGGGCCGAATCGGAGCTGCAGTTGGCATGCTGGTTTTGTCCGATGCCGGTGTTGCAGAGCGTCGTATGAACGGATCGATGGCGCCGCCTGTTGTCCGAACGACTCGACTGACCGTCACAGGACAGGAGCGTGGACCGCGGCAAGAGGCTGTCCCGCTCGGCTGCTGACTATTACGACGTAATAGTTCCCGTCGAGTACGAGGACCGGGAGGCCTGCACCTCCGCAGGATGATCGCCACACGGATCCCCGTGGGACTTCCGACTCATCCTGCTCTTCGGCTCGGACTGAGAACTCGTACCGGAAGCACCCATCTTCCTCTCGCACGGGACAGTGCACGTCAACCTGTCGTGGCTCCTGAAACCGAATTGCAGGATGTCGCAGCGGACCCAGCACTCTTCGGAACGACTGCCCTGTCGGCGAATGGCCTTCGGTTCCAGCGCTCTGCGACTCGCTCTCGGCACCGGCCACCACTTGATCCGCTCATCGGACTCATCTTTCGAAGAGTGCCGGGCCACGCTCAACAGGATGGGCTTTCGCGTCGCTGCCTGGGGGCCAGCCGTCCTCTGGTCCGGGTCAGGAACGACCGGATCCTAGCTGCGACACGCAGTACAGCGGCACAGGAATCGTGGTCTGTCTCAACGAGGAGGGTCCACGTGTCTCGCTCATTTCGGCCCACGCGGATCAGCTGCACATGGACGGCCAACTTGAGTGAGACGGGGTAGCTCTTTGCTGCCGCGTCGACCAGAATCGGTCTCTCCCCTCTTCAGGTTCGCCTCGATGCAAAGGGATGCACGCATCGTTCTCGACGCAGGTCTCAAGTAGGCGCTACACAGTATCCGCAGGCATCGTCAGCCCAGCCTGGAGATGGTCGAGGAGGCGGTCTAGATCGCTCAGGTCCCTGCCTTCCAATGTCCCGAAGAGCGCCCGTAGCGTCCGCTCTCTCGCTGCCATGCCGGCTAGAAGCGCGGTGGACCCCTGGGGAGTAAGACGTACCAGCTTGCACCGACCATCATCAGGGTCAGGAGTTCGTGCGACCAGTCCCCGGCGTTCGAGCGCTTCCACCGACTGTGTAACGGATCGCGGGGCCTGGCCGAGTGCCTGGGCGAGAACTGACTGCTGGACAGCTCCCCGGAGACTCAACACCTCCAAGACCCTCGTGCGGGATAGCGAGAGCCCATCCCTCGCCATGGCGCCGTCGACCGCCTGGCCCAGGCGGTAGGCCAGCGAGAGGTATCGCAGCCCGAGCACTTCGGGAGCCCGCATTGGATCGCTCACGGCATCTACTCCTCAGGCCACTTGTGGAGTCTCCCCCGACCTTCGTGTCGAGGTACCTCGTTGAACGGACACTTCATGAGGTACCTCACGGCCTATCAGGGGAGAGGCACGCCAATCTGATCCCAGCATCATGACCCACCTAAAGGACTCTACGGACGAGCTCGGCGGGCTCTCCTTCATCCTCCCGCACGGACCTCGGACCGAAGTCGTCTCCCGTCCTTACGACGGGCGACCAAGGCAAGACGTCCGTGCAACTGACCCGAGTAGGCCGCCGCCTGGTGACCTGAGCAGGGGGCGGGATTGGCAGTGTGGGTGGAGGCAATGACGGACGGTCAGATGACGAAGTGGGGCGTCGGCCATAGTGAGACGGTTGAGACAACCGCAGGTGTGCCGAGGGAGCGGACCGGTCTGACCGGTGTATGCCCACTGGTCGTATGCCGTCGAGGCTGTCCTTCGTCGAGCTGCCGTAGTGGGTACTGGCAGAGACGACGGCGCCCATCTTCTCCGCTTCGCTCTGCGAGAGCCCACTTACCTGATAGTCGAGGAAGGTCGGTGTGCATGGTGTCCCAAGGAGGCAGCAGAGCCTTGGTCGTACAGGGTGGCCGGCCAGGACAACGTCCAGAGGCCATCCGCGTGAGCTGAGACCGTGCGCCTGGATCCGGAGTGCGGTAGGGCAAGTGGGGGATTCCAGCCACCGCGGCTACCACGACCGAGCGAGTGTGCCTTCACCGATTTCCTGAGCACCGGCCCAAGCTCGCCGTGGACAACTCGAGTGCGCATAAACCACCCGATCGACGCTGTGCAGTGGCGGAACCCACACAGGAGACAAACGTGGTGGCGGCAGAGAGCAACACGACCTGAGCCTGGCTGGTTGTCTCGCAGCTCTGAGTATTACGCCGTAATAGCTCCTTCTGAAGGCCTCAGCGAAGAGGGGAACTGGAGAGCCCTCGCAGGGTCGCCCACTCGTGGCCAGCCTCAGTGTCCTGCGACTGAGCGACGAGACCTCCGATCCAGATCGGAGCCAGCTCCTCAGAGAAGGGCCAAAGGAGGACTGGGCATCGGACCAGCCCAGTCCTTCGGTACCGACGAGAGACTTCAGGGCGACACAGGATGGACGCGCGCCGGGCACCGTCAGAGACAGATCACCGCGGCGGGATGCGCGACCTGCGGCCCACACTTTGGTCAAGCGGCACAATGTCAGCTCCTTCCCTGAGAGCTGCCGTTGTCACACGGAACGCTGAGGGACACGTGGACATCGACGAAGCTTCCAACACCGCCCGCGGCCTATTACGACGTAATAGATGGCTCGCTCGATTGGCAGCACCTACCTCGCGGAGTACCCGCATAGCTGACCCCGTCACCCCCCGCCGTGTTGACGCCCCCCAACGCATCGAGATGTTTGGCCTTCGTCTCGCTGCCTCCTCGCATGGCCGAGCGAGCGCTGGGTTACGGCCTCTCCATGTCAGCACGGTGCAGCCATAGGCCTATCTCGCCCATCGGTGCAGAGAACGTTGCACGGAACAGCGCCCTGTCTCCGGGCACACATGTCACTCCGAGATCTCAGGGGCCAGCTCCGCACCATGGCCGCAGGACTGGCGATGAGAGCGATCTGCCGGCCGCTCGTTGACCGTCTGGGGTCCGGTAGGGCCGGGTCTCGATGAGGTCGATGAAGGGGGCGAGCTAGAAGGAGTTCACGCGTTCGGCGTTGGCCCCTGTGTGGAGAGGAGTCTCTCTGTCCTGCAACAGAGCCTTGAGACCACCTGCCATCTACGAGATCGCGCCGTGCGCCTATTACGACGTAATAGGAGGTGGACAGCTCTGCAGAGTCTGAGTCCCGTCTCAACGAAGCGAGTCGGCAGCCGATTCGTCTCAGCGAACCCAGTCGACGCAGGTCGTCGGGACAGAGCTCCGGGCCCGGCCCGTGAGGAGGTGTCTCAGCGAAGACAGTCGCGCCTGGTCAGCAGCTCGCCGTCGACTGACTTCTGAGACAGTCCGTGCCGGAGCCCGCTTCGAACGCGGCCAGCTCGTCGAGCGCCCTGGCAGCATGACCGGCTTCAGCCAAGCACCCAGGGAGACATCTTCCATGTCCGACCTCGACAGTCAGGTTCCCTACTGGGATGCCGCCGCGGCCACCAAGACATTCACCCACCCCCTCCATCTGCCTTGGCTCGACGGGATCAGCAGGCGGGCTGCGATCCTCGACTACGGGTGCGGCTACGGCCGCACCATGAAGGAGCTCGAACAGCACGGCTTCGACAACCTCACGGGCGTCGACACCTCACGGGCAATGATCAGTCGGGCATGCCGCCTGCATCCCACCATGCGCTTTGCCGTCCTGGACGCACCACCAGCCTTGCCCTGTCCAGACGCAGGCTTCGACGCCGTTCTGCTCTTCGCCGTGCTGACCTGCATTCCCGGCGATGAAGCACAACACCCGTTGATCACCGAGCTGAACCGCATCCTCAAGCCCGGCGGGATCCTCTACATCAGCGATCTTCTGCTGCAGGACGACGAACGCAACCGCAGCCGTTACGGCCGCCACGCTGATCACTACGGCATCTATGGCGTGTTCGAAACCGGCGACGGTGCGGTCTGCCGCCACCACCCCTGCGAGTGGTTCTCCACCCTGCTCGCCGAGTTCCAGACCATCGACACCCGGACCATCACGGTGCCCACCATGAACGGGCACGAGTCAACGGGGATCCAGGTGCTCGCCCGCAAGCCCACATCGGCGTGAACGCCGCCGAGATCCATAGGTATTGACAATTACTCGAGCCGTCGACGTCGGCGGCACACTTGCTGCCGCCCGGCTCGCCGACGTCTTGGAGGCAGCCGGTGATCGCGGGGGAGTGGAGGTTCCCTATCGCCGGGCCGTCGACGCCGACCACAGAGCCGCACTGATGCAGTTGGGCCACGGGCAGAAACATGTGGGAGACCTGAGAACGGCCGAGGTCCTATACGACATGCTGCGGACTCCGGCGACACGAGCGCAGCGATCTGGATGCCCGAGAGGCGGGGAAGCGTCGGGAAGTTCTGCCGGTGCTGAAATCTTCTACCGCGCCGGGCCGCCCATGCCGGCGTCACGAGGTGGCTGCTTCTATCAGAGACTCTTAAGCACCGGTGGCCTGCACAGTCTGGGTCCTAGCGCCACACCTACACCACCCTGGCAGGAGGGGCCTTCACCCAGCTCGGTGCGGAAGAACCTGACACCACGACGCTGATGCCAGCCTGACGCTCAGCCCCGCGTGAGGAGTTCAGCCGCAGCTGCGCAAGCTGCTCGCGCATCGTCTGTCATCCCAGTCCGGTACTCCGTGCTGCGCTCCGCGATATGCACCTCACGAACTACGGCTTTCACGTAAGTGGCCAAGCTGACCAACTGGGTCGGCGTTTCGCATGAGGGGAGCACAGACTCGATCTCGTCGAGCCAGTACGTTACGTCGTCGCCGTCGTCGAGACTCGCTCGGTGTTGAAGGAGTCTGGCCGCAACGGGTGCGAGCAGTCTGTGCCGCTGAGCAGCCTCCTGCTCAGCGCGCCGTACGGCTTCCGCCCGAGCTGCGGCCATCCGCTGAGCCTTGAGCACGGCTTCGGGCGTACGCCGGACAACCCCCTCAGCGCCTGGCGCACTCGAGAGGGCTGCTGCTCGTAGTCGTAGGGATTTGTTGTAGGCAGCGCTGGGGGCGTTGACGGCGAGTGCGGGAACGAGGAGAGCCCATTCGACGTGCGCTGACCGGGCGTCTTCGACGGCCCTTGCCTGGTGGATGTCGGCCTGCTCTCGCAGGTATTGCCACAGCGTCACTCTGGCCACTGCTGCTTTCTGCCGGGCGTCCTGCGTGTTCAGCGCTGCCTCGTGCGCCTCGAGGTACCGCAGTGCGCCAAACAGCTCCTGGTCGTCAGGCATCCGGTGAATGTCCGGGTCCTCAGCCTCCTCATGTAGTTGTCGCAACTCTCCGATCAGCGCGGCAAAGTCGAGCCTCCCGATCCTTGGGGTAGCCCTGACCAGGGGTTTTACGGGGGAGGGGGACTTCCGAGACCTGCGTGCCATGCGTCTGATTCTGCCAGAAGACGCCGATTCACAGAATGTGAATCGGCGTCTCGCACACCAGCATAGACACCACGGGTACTCCGGCCAACGGCCTCCAGGCCCCGCGGGTCAGGCGCTTTACCGCGTCATGTCTTCGCCACAATCGACGCTATGGCGCTGGTCAGATAGGGGCGTTCGATCGTGGTTTGGGCCATCGACTGCGCCCACTCCTCGTAATCGAAACCGGGGTAGAGGCCGGCGGCTCGACGGCCCAGGTGCCGCAGCACAGCGGACGGGGCCATCGTCTGATCCGGATCAGTGAGCACGCGGCTTGAGCTCCTTGCCTGCCGTCGGTGGTGGGCTGACGGCCCTTTACGAGGCTGCGGTGTTCCCCGTTAAGTCCGGCGGTGTGACCCCGATGGGCGCGAGTCCAGGCGCATCGTCGCGTACCGGTTCGCGGCTCGCGCGGGCCTGCAGCAGCTGGTGGACGTGGCGGCAGCCCCAGCTTGGGACCCATCGAGCAGGGCCAGGACACGAGCGGCCGTATGCTGCTGTCTGGACACTGAACGAAGCCCTCCGTATCTGCCGCCCCAGCTTTAGGAGTCAGACACCGGAGCCTGTTGCGACGTGAGTCCACTGCGCCGCATGGCGCAATCAACCGCCTGACCAGGGACCTTCCGGGCAGAGAACTGTCATGGATAGAAACGACGACTTGGACGCCCCTCATGAGGTTCCCGACGGTGTCGACGATAAAACGGCGCTCGCCCTAGGTGCGCTCTCGAAAGCACTGGAGACCACGGAGCGTGCCCGTGGCCACCTGTACGGGTTCCACCAATTGACCGGGACGGCGGACTTCGAGCTCGACGACGCTGTTCGTCTTTTGCGTGAGGCAGGCCATCACGAACAGGCCGCACGAGTCGAGCGCGACATCGTGGGGCGCAACGTCATCCCGAGCCTCTGGACCTTCCAGATCATCGATGCCTACAACTCCACCTACTACCAGCCGTTCTCTGCGATTGAACGCGACATCGTGGACGAGCTGGCAGCGGGAGTTCGCCACCTCCACGAGGCTCGCCTAAAAGCGGCGCGCTGCACCGACCGCCGCCCCGATGACACCGCTTCGCCCCCCGCCTTGTGAAACATGCCCCCGCGTCGGGCGAGAGTGCTCGGGAGGCGTGAGGCGCAGGTCCAGCCAGCACCGCGCTCGGTCGACCAGGGCTCTCTTGTTCCCCGGATCGATACACTCGGTGACCGGCATCGGCAAGGGGTGCAGCGGGCGGGCGTTGGCGATGCTCTGGTGAGGCCGGTGAGAGTTGTAAAAATCCTCGAACTCGCGTAGCGCGTAGAGCAGGTGCCGCTGATTCCAGATCAAGGTGCGGTCCAGCAGCTCGCACCGACAGGTCTGCACCCACCGTTCCATGATCGAGTTCATGCGCGGCATCTGCACCCCGCTCAGCACCACCTCGATCCCCGCATCGTTGAGGACGGTGCCGACATGCCATCAACCAACTCCAGCCTATTCCACGCTAGGCGCCGGTACGGACCCTTGCGCGAGAACGCCCGCCCGCCAGTGAGCCCGCCGTTGCCGGGACCGTTCTGTGTGGCCGGGTTGCTGCCATAGGGGAGGGGCGGTCGTCTCCGGCGGCGTCCGCCTCGGGGTGCGAGATGCCGCGGGCACCGTCACGGTGAGAGGTGACGGCACAGCGTGGGAGGCGAATATGGCGAAGACTCATCGGTCCTCAGGGAAGCGGCAGCCGTCCAAGGGCGACAAGGTCGCCTGGAGCAGCCACGGCAACAGGACTTCGGGCACCGTCGAAAAGAAGATCACCCAGCGGACAGAAGCTGCGGGCCGGACCGTGGACGCCTCGCCGGACGAGCCGCAGTACAAGGTGCGCAGTGACAAGTCAGGGCGCGCCGCTGTGCACAAGCCGTCCGCGCTGAAGAAGAAGAGCAAGTAGTCGCGCCGCTCAAGCTGGCCCGGCGCGATGGCGGGTGATGCCGGAGGAGCAGGCGGGTGGGCCTCTCAGTCTGCGCGGCTGACTGCCCCCCCAGAATGGCGGTGCTTCGCTGCAGTTCCGCGGTCGGAAGAGGAGCGGGGGGCGATGCGGGCGACGGTCAGGGCGAACAGAAATTCCAGTTTTGGCAGTTCCCCGGGCACGTGGCTGTACCAGGGGGACCTGGGCCGATTCGGTCCCCGCGGGAAGTGTTGCCGCCCCGGTCCTACCTTTACGAAGTGCCCGGCCCTGCCGTGTTCACACGTGGCGTCCTCGGGACGGGAGAAACTATCCGAGTCGGGCGGGGTTCGGTGGTTGTGTCCTTCTGTCACGGGTAGCGGAAGAGGGCAAATCATATGTGACAAGGAGAAATGGGGAGGACTTCCAAGGCCGCCCTCGCTACAGCGTCCCCGGCCTCACGGTGCAGGACGCCGGCGCAGTCATCGAGCTTCTGCAACAGCGTCTGCACGCCCTCCACGACCTCCACCTCACGCTCAAGCACGTCCACTGCATCGTGGCGGGTCCTTTCATCGCCGTGCACGGGATGCTCGACTGCCAGGTCGACCGTCTCCGTGCCGTGGCCGACGATGTCGCCGAGCATTCGCTGCCAGGGGTGGAGTGTGTCCACGCCACCCCTGGCGTGCTGGTCGTAGAGCGCACCTGGGAGGAATGCAGGCTGGGCCGCGCTGACGCCGTCGCCTACCTCGGCGCGCTTGACGTCGTGTACACCGGGGTGATCGAGGATCTGCGGACCGTGACCAAGTCCGTCGGTGAGATAGATCCGGTCACCGAGGAAAAGGAGGAGCGTGGCCCCGGCCACGCTCCGAGCGGTGCCGCTCGTGCGTCTCGGAGCGAGCGCGAGTTCGCCAGCATCATCACCGGCTGCAGGGGTACCTGCGTTTCACGCCACCAGCCTTACGCCAGGAATCGAGAACCGCCATGAGTGAACCGGAGCCGCAAGCCCTAGAGAACGGCGGGAGGGCGGCGGCGAAACCGGCAACCCCGGGACCGATCAACAGGCCTGCCGCCCGCGAGGACCCCTGGGACGCCGTCGGAACCCCGGCGCGGCCCATCATCAAGGAGCGGCGCTGGAGGTTCCCGGCACGTGCGGGGCCGGAACCGGGCAGAGCGGTGACCCGGAACCTGGCAGCCTCCGTACGGCGCATCCGGTATCCGACGAGCCGCCCGCCTGACGCTCCGAGTGCCGTGGGGGCCATTGCAGGTGATTCTGAGAGGGCCGCCCGCGGCTGTTGACAGGCGTCGGGCCGCTCGAGAGGACATGTCATGGGTGTGCGTACCTGGGTCAGCGGCTGGCCCGTCTACCGACAGCTGACCGGATCCGATCCGCTGGGGCGTGGTCGGGCGGCCATGTCCGCACGCACGGAGCAGATCAGGCCGCGCACCGACACCGCGGAACGGGTGGATCGCCTCCGCGGAGGACCCGAAGTACACCGTCGTACCCCAGCGGAAAGGAGCGTGACCGCCATGGTCACCGTGTCTCTCACCGGAGCGTCCCAGGAGGATGCTGTCACGGTCTTCGACGTCCTGCGGACGGCGTTCCCCGCCGACGGGCCCTCGGATCCCACGCGTTTGTACCTGTCGGGAGACCATCCTGTCGTGTGGACCGCGGAGTTCGACCCGACGCGAGAGGGCGTGCCCACCGGGCCGACATCGCTGCAGGGTGAGCTGAAGGCCACCCTGCAGGGCGGGTACGTCGCCGTGGATCGTCTCTGTGAAGCCCTCGATGCCGCGTTCACCGTCGATGAGGAAGGCACTGCCTCGGGCGACCAGGAGAAGGAGGTCGATCTGCAGCTCCGGACGAAGCGGCAATGAGAGGGGAGTCCAACACCCCCCACCTGTTGGCCCACTCGCCACAGGCCCGCTCGCACGGCCGAGCCACGAGGAGAAGAGCGTCATGGTCCAGATCGGCTACACGATGATGACCGAGCAGGCCGGCCCGCGAGAGCTCGTCGGCCACGTGGTCGGAGCGGAACGCGCGGGCTTCGACTTCTCCGTCACGTCCGACCACTACTTCCCCTGGCTCGAGTCCCAGGGGCACGCCCCCTACGCATGGAGCGTCCTGGGCGCCGCGGCGCAGGCCACCGAACGCATTCCCCTCATGACCTACGTGACGTGCCCGACGACCCGCTACCACCCCGCGGTCATCGCCCAGAAGGCCGCCACCATGCAACTCCTCTCCCAGGGGCGCTTCCGCCTCGGACTCGGCTCCGGCGAAAACCTCAACGAGCATGTGGTGGGCGGCGGATGGCCGGCCGCGCAGGTGCGGCTGGAGATGCTGGAAGAGGCAGTGGAGATCATCCGCTCGCTCTTCACGGGCAAGAACGTCAACCACCACGGGTCCCACTTCGACGTCGAGAACGCCAAGTTGTGGGATCTGCCCGACGTACCCCCGCCGATCGGCGTCGCCGTCTCCGGCGACCGCTCCTGCGAACTGGCCGGCCGGCTCGCCGATCTCCTGATCGCCACCGAACCCGAGCAGAGCCTGGTCTCCGCGTTCGAGCAGCACGGCGGAGCGGGCAAACCGAAAGTCGGCCAACTGCCCATCTGCTACGACACCGACCGCGACGCGGCGATCGCCCGCGCTCACGACCAGTTCCGATGGTTCGGCAGCGGCTGGCCGGTCAACTCCGAACTGCCCGGACCCGCCGGATTCACCGGTGCCACCCAGTTCGTACGGCCCGTGGACGTGGCCGACTCCATCCCCTGCGGCGACGACGTCGAAGCCGTCGTGGAGGCCGTGTCCCCCTACCTGGAAGCGGGGTTCACCGAGATCGCCCTCGTCCAGATCGGCGGCGACCACCAGGAACCGTACCTGGAATGGGCCCAGCAGAAGCTGCTCCCCGCCCTCCGGGACCTGTGAAAGGCCGAGGACTTCGTCATGACCACGAAACGTGCCGCGATCTTCGACGTCGACGGAACCCTCGTCGACACCAATCACCTGCATGTCGTCACCTGGTGGGAGGCCTTCCGGCAGGCCGGTCATCGTGTCCCCATGCGCGAGATTCACCGGGCCGTGGGCCTGAGCAGTGGCGACCTGATCGACCACCTGCTCGGTGACGGCCGCGACCGTGACGGCGACGAGCAGATCACCGCGGCTCACCACACCCTCTGCGCCACGTACTTCGACAGGCTGCCGTCCCTGGACAGGTCCGCCGACCTGCTGCGCGCTCTGGCGGCGCGAGGGTGGGAGATTGTCCTGGCCACCTCTGCGAGCGGCGCGGAACTGGCCGCGCTGCGCGGGGCGATCGACGCGGACGACGTCATCGCGGGGGCGGCCAGTGCGGACGACGTGGCCGAGGGCAAACCCGCTCCCGAGGCCGTGGCGCAGGCCAGAGAGCTGGCGGGCGTTTCGAGCGGACGGGCCGTGTTCGTCGGGGACACGGTGTGGGACATGGAGGCCGCGGTCCGTGACGGCGTGGTCCCGGTGGCCGTACTGTCCGGCGGGATCCCGCGTGCGGACCTGGAGGCCGCCGGTGCCCGCGCGGTGTACCGAGACCCCGCCGACCTGCTGGAGCATCTGAACACCAGCGTCTTCGCCGATCAGGAGTGAGCGGAGTCCCGTGCGGGAGCCGGCAGGCCGTCGCCCAGGACTGTCCAGCACCTTCAAAGGAGGCGGCCAGTCTTCTTCGGCAGCGCCGAGCACGGGCCGTGTCCGGGGAGGCGCTCACGGCATGTTGCGGTGCAGAGGCCGGGTGGCGCGGCCTGGACGGGCTGGGCCGTAGCGGTTTCCGGGCCGGACGGACTGCCACATCGCCTGTCGGTGAGGCCTGGTTGCGGTGCTCGGTCCGCGCACTTTCGGGTCGTTGGCCTCGCCGCTGGGCTGGGTCCTGCTGCTGCCGCCGCGTCCGCGTTGCGTGCCACGCACCGTTCACCCGATTGCCACATCCTGAAGATCCCGTCCCATGACGATATTGCGACAGTGTGGGAACACCCCGCGACACGGGGAGCTCGGAGGCGAGACATCTCTACCATCATGGCCGCCGAATCCGCGGAGACGGATGCAACCTGGGACCTGGCATCTGCCGGAGGGCTGATGCTGTCCCGCGTCATCGGGGAATTGTGTATGCGCGGCATGATCACGTCGGGCGATTCCGAGCCGTCGGGTATCGGCGTTCGGACGACGGCGTCACGCCGCACTGACTGCCTGTTGCCGCAGCCGGCCACTCCCTGACTCCACAGCGCAACAGAGGCGGGGCGGTCGAAATATGTCTGTCTGCCCCTGCCCAGGCCTCGACCGCCGCGGTCCACAGCGCGGGCCGTAGAGCGCGCAGACTATGATCGGTAATGAGGCGACACTTCCATGGAAAAAGGGATGTGCGGCCACCTGGCGGGTACTGGGCGTGCGCGGCCCGGTCCGGGCCCGAGCTGCACACCGCCGACTGCTGGCGCTCCGTGCGTCGCGCGCACGAGTCTCCCTGACAGCCAGAGGTCCGGCGGCGTCCCTCGACGGAGGAGGTCCGCGTGGTTGTCGTACCCTCCGAATTGCCTGACTTTGCCCGCACTCCCGAGCGGCGTGCTGCGGATCTGTTCGCAGATTTCGTCAGGCGCCAGGCAGGAGGCGTACCGCTGCCGGGGCGGTCGACAGCGCGTCGCTTCTCCACTCTCAGCGAACTGGGGCAGCGAGACCTCAGCGTGGCCCGGCTCGCCGAGGGGCATCTCGACGCGGCCGCGATTCTGCACGAACTGGGCCGTCACCTGCCTGTGGCGGGGGAGCGTTGGGGAGTCTGGGCAGCGCGCCCACCGGGGCCAGGTGTGAGCGCGACACGCACAGGTCGGGGGTGGGAGATCAGCGGCGTCAAGCCCTACTGCTCCGGTGCCCGCAGTTGCACCCACGCCCTCGTGACAGCGGACGCAGATGACGGCTACCGACTCTTTGCCGTCGCGCTGGACCACCCCGGCGCGAAGCCGCTGGAAGGCACGTGGCCGGCGATCGGCATGGCCGGCAGCGACAGCCTTGACATGTCGTTCACGGATGTTCGCGCGCGAGCCGTCGGTGGGGTGGAGGAGTATCTGACGCGGCCGGGATTCCAGCACGGAGGCATCGGCGTAGCAGCGTGCTGGCTCGGCGGTGCTCACGCGGTCGCTGCGATTTTGTATGAACGAGCGGCCGCCGGGCGGTTGAACGAGCACACGGCGGCTCACCTGGGAACGATCGACATGCTGTTGCACACCGCCGATGGTGTGCTGCTCCGTGCGGGCGAGGAGATCGACACCGACCCCCTCGACAAACGCCGGGAAGCCCGCACGCGGAGCCTGCGCGTGCGGGCGCTGATCGAGAAGGTGTGCACTGAGGTCATGGAACATGTGGGGCGCGCCACGGGTGCTGGGCCTTTGTGCCGTGACGAGCGGCACGCCCGCGCAGTGGCAGATCTGACCGTCTACGTGCGCCAGCACCACGCTGAGGCGAACCTGGCCGAGCTCGGTCGCCTGGCGGCGGCCGGCA
The DNA here is from genome assembly GCF_040608315.1 of Streptomyces sp. NPDC005195. Lineage (NCBI taxonomy): Bacteria > Bacillati > Actinomycetota > Actinomycetes > Kitasatosporales > Streptomycetaceae > Streptomyces > Streptomyces sp. NPDC005195. The sequence goes on along the minus strand of NZ_JBEXHZ010000027.1, from coordinate 56,577 downwards.
GTGCGGGCGAATCACGATGAGCGGCGGTCCCCACAACGCCGGTGTCGCACGGCGGGCCGCCGCCGCAGCCATCGATGCGGAGGGAGCCGACGAGGCCGAATGGCGGCGGGCACGGCTGCCAGATTCCCTCCCGCCGATCGCTCTTCCGTCAGGACCTGTCGTAGTGGTGGCTGCCCATCCCGACGACGAAGTCCTGGGGTTCGGAGGGTGCATTTCTGCTCTGGTTCACGCTGGTGTGGCGGTCCACACGGTGTGCTTGAGCGACGGGGAGGCTTCTCACGGATCGTCTCTCCCGTCCGCCCGAGCGTTGCTGGCTGTTCGGCGCCGCGGCGAGTTGGCGGCTGCGCTGGGCGAACTCGGTGGGCTGCCGGCTCCTGTGTATGCCGGTCTGCCCGATACCGCTCTGGCTGAGTATGAGGATCAGGCCCGTGTGGCGATAGGTGAAGTCCTCGAGGCCGTGGGCGCCGCGGTGTGTGTGGCGCCGTGGGAGGGCGACCTGCACAGTGACCACGAGGCCGCGGGCCGAGCCGCTCAGCGCGCGGCCCGCGACAGCTGCGTATCAGCGTGGTCCTACCCGGTGTGGATGTGGCACTGGGCCCGCCCGAACGACTCCCGCGTGCCGTGGCATCGAACTGCGGTCGTGGCGCTACCGGAAGCGGCGGCCGTGCGCAAGAAAGCGGCAGTGGCACGGTTCACGAGTCAACTGGAGCCCCGCGCAGGGCACATCGGCCCGGTGCTGCCGCCCCAGGAGATAGCCCATCACACCCGCACCTTCGAGACGGTGATCCGTTGAACACCCCCGCGAGCTACTTCGACCGTCAGTACGCCGATGCTGCCGATCCCTGGCGCCTGGCAGAACGGTGGTACGACCGCCGCAAGTACAACCTGACCGTCGCGGCTCTGCCCCACCCGCGCTACCTGAGTGCTTTCGAGCCGGGCTGTTCGGTGGGCGTGCTGACCGGACTCCTGGCCGCCCGCTGCGACAGACTTCTCTCCACGGACCGTGTTCCCTCGGCGGTCGAGGCCACGACGCAGCGCACCGCCAACGCGGACCACGTCACGGTGCGACAGATGACGGTGCCCGAGCAGTGGCCGGAGGAGTCCTTCGACCTGGTAGTACTGTCCGAACTCCTCTACTACTTCAACTCCGCCACCCGAACGCAGCTGCTGAACCAGAGTGCGGAGAGCCTCGAAGAGGGAGGCCATCTCGTCACCGTGCATTGGAACCACTCGGTCGCCGAGCACACTTGCACGGGCCGGGACATCGCCGAAAGCCTCGACATGGTGCCCGAGCTGAAACGACTGGCCCGCTATGACGACCCGGACTTCACTCTCACCGTTCACGAACACAGCCGAGACGCAGGCCCAGCACTCTCTCCGGCCCGTGCGGAAGGTCTGGCGTGACGCCCCGAGCCGTGGGCGTCGTCATACCCGCGCACAACGAAGAACACCGCATCAGTGCCTGTCTCCGCAGCGTGCAGGTAGCCGCCGCACGAGCGGCACCGATCCCTGTGGTGATTGTGGTGACCGCGGACGCCTGCACGGACGCCACAGCGGCTGTGGCTGTCCGCGGGGGAGCCCATGTCGTGAGTACTGGCAGCCATAATGTCGGCGCCGCGCGCACCGTCGGCACCAAGCGCGCACTGGAACTGCTGGAAGACGCTGGCCCGGACGTGTGGCTGGCCATGACGGACGCCGATTCCACGGTGCCGACAGCCTGGCTCACCCACCAGATGGACTGGGCCCGGCGGGGGTACGACGTCGTTCTGGGCACCATCCGCCTCGCCCCCACCACAACTGCCCTCTTCCTCGAGGCACGGCACAACACGCACTATTTCCGCACCCGGCGCGTCAGCGAGACGCATAAGGCGTGGGAGCACCCGCATGTTCATGGCGCGAACCTCGGGGTGTCCGCCTTGGCCTACCTGCGAGTGGGCGGCTTTGCCTCACTGCCCACCGGAGAGGACCGCGACCTCGCAGCTCGGCTGTCCGAAGCCGGCCACCGCATCGCCCGCACCGATCAGCATCCCGTCCACACAGCCGCCCGCCTGCATGGACGAGCACCCGGGGGGCTCTCGGACCTCCTCGCGTCCCTGCACCCTGCACTGACCAGACCGGCTGCCTAGCGGACCAGTACAGCCCTCTCCGGGGCGCTTGGCTCACACCAGAGTCAATGCGAACGTACTGCGCGCGCCGGAGGGGACCTCCGCTGTCCTCGTCAACGATCGAGCGACGGGATGAGAACGTGTCTACCCTGGTCTTGAGGGGCCGCAGCGAAAGGAAGGCCCAGTTGCATTCCCGGCGCAAACCTGCAGGTCAATGGCACCATTCGGGCATGAAGATCCCATGCACAGGTAGAACTTCTGCCGACGCGAGAGCCATGTCACGGACGGGCTGCCTCTGCCGACGCCCCCGGTGAACAACAAGCCCGACTGGCAGCAAGCGCATCAGCACGGTGAGTTCGCGATCTTCGGAGCCAGACACTCCGTCCTTCGTGTGGAGAGGGCAGGCCGGTCATGGCGAAGCAGTCGAAACCGTCTTCTTCCGGGTCCCGTGAGCACCCCAGCCAGCATCAGGGAGCGCACCAGCACGGCTGGTCTCCGGACGTCGATGAGACCAAACAACAGGAAAACCCGAGCGCTCAGCGCTCGTTCCACCCCGACGAGCATGCTCCCCCCAAAGGACCCGGCCGCAAGATCTCCAAGGAAGAGGCCGGTAATCCTCACGGCGAACCCGTGAAAAGCACGAACCGACGCGGGGAAGACCAGAGCAAGGCCGGCGGCGCCGAGCCAGGCATGCACGACACCGGGCCCAGAGGCCGCTCACGGCGTCCCAGCGGAACCAAGGATGCCTCCGCCACCACCGGCATCGATCCTCAAGATCCGCGAGACGGACGCAAGACCCACTGACGGGTACATAGCCACTCCAGCAGTTCTTTCGTTCGTAGGGACTGCCGTCTGAGAGACGAGTGGTTTCTGCCAACAGGACGCGATGCTCTTCAGGCCATTCGCGCCCAGCAGTTGAAGACAAACATGGAAGCAACGCTGGCCGCGCAGCTCTGCCTGCTGTCGTGCACCTCGAGGTCGTCATCCTGGTGAGTAAGGTGCTGCTCCCGCTTGGGCGGAAAGGGAGCGCGGATGCGCGGCCGCAGACACCACCGTTCCCAAGCATGATCTAGGAGGCAGCCAGTATGCGTGCACTGACCTGGCAGGGCCGGCGTGACGTCAGGATGGAAACAGTTCCCGAGCCAGTGATCGAACAGCCCGATGACGTGATCGTGCGGATCACGTCCACCGGGATCTGCGGATCCGACCTGCACCTGTACGAAGTCCTCGGCCCGTTCCTCGAACCAGGCGACATCCTGGGCCACGAATCCATGGGCGTGATCGAGGAGACCGGCCCCGACGTGGACGCTCTCGCCACCGGAGACCGGGTCGTCATCCCCTTCAACGTGTCCTGCGGCACGTGCTACATGTGCGCGCAAGGGTTGCACTCGCAGTGTGAGACGACGCAGGTACACGCCTACGACTCCGGAGCAGCCTTTTTCGGCTACACCAAGCTGTACGGACAGGTGCCGGGTGGACAGGCCGAATACCTGCGGGTGCCGTTCGGCAACACCCTTCCGATCAAGGTGCCCGACGGACCGGCCGACGACCGCTTCGTCTTCCTCTCCGACGTGCTGCCGACCGCGTGGCAGGCCGTCAAGTACGCCGCGGTGCCGCCCGGCGGCTCAGTGACCGTACTCGGGCTCGGACCGATCGGCGACATGGCCGCCCGCATCGCCCAGCACCGGGGTGCGGGGCTGGTCATCGGTGTGGACTTCGTCGACGAACGCCTCGAGCGTGCCACCGCCCACGGCGTGAAATGCCTGGACCTGCGACGCCACAAAAAGGACCTCGGGGACGCGGTGCGCTCACTGACCGACGGCCGCGGCACAGATTCCGTGATCGACGCGGTCGGCATGGAAGCGCACGGAAACCCCATAGCCAAAGCCGCCCAATGGGCGGCCGGGCTGCTGCCCGACACGCTGGCCCAGCAATTCATGGAGAAGGCCGGTGTGGACCGGCTCGGCGCGCTCTACGCGGCCATCGACCTCGTACGGCGCGGCGGCACCGTCTCCCTCTCCGGCGTGTACGGCGGCGCCATGGACCCCCTGCCCCTGCTGCGCATGTTCGACAAGCAGATTCAGTTCCGGATGGGACAGGCGAACGTACGGCGCTGGGTCCCCGACCTCATGCCGCTGCTCACCGACGAGGACCCTCTCGGCGTCGACACCTTCGCCACCCATCACCTGCCGCTGGACGAGGCGCCACAGGCCTACGCCGCCTTCGCGGCAAAAGAGCACGGCATGATCAAAACCTTGCTGCGCCCCTGAACCAAGGATCTGCGGGTGGGGGGTGGTGTGCACTTCGAGCGCTGACTGTTCGAGGCGCACGGTTACCGCGGTGTGTGCCTTGGGTAAGGAATGCCGCACTCGGGGCAGGGAAGAACGCTACGGCCTCGACGAAAAGCTCCGCGTTCATACGCAGGGCTACCCCTCTGGCCACCATGTCCGTGCGATTTCCTTGCGGACCCACGGATGCGAAGGAGTCTTGGGCTCTTCGCGAGGGCGGCGGGGATCGGTTTGGGTTTGACGCCTCTGCACTGTTATTCGACGCATGGCTTCCTCCATGCCGTACGAGTTCCGCACAGGCGGCTTGATAACCATTTTTATGGATTTACCCTACTTGTGTGATTACTCTCAGTGGTAAATAGGGCGGCGCCAGATCGACACGCAGAGATCCAGCTCGCCCCTCACAAGAAGGGACCGGCCACCAATGGAGGGAACACCTTTTGATGTCCCTGAGCGACGAGGCCGTAGAAGCCGCCGTTCTGAAGTTGCTCGAGCAGCGGCCTTCAGGCGCGTCGGTCTGCCCGTCAGAGGTAGCGCGTGCGCTCGATCGTGCTCCGGGCGACCATTGGCGAGAACTCATGGAGCGAGTGCGCCGCGCCGCTGTCCGGCTTTCTGACATCGGCCGGGTGATCGTCACCCAACGTGGCGTGCCGGTGGACCCCCGCCAAGTTCGGGGGCCCATTCGTATCCGCCGCGCGGAATAACCACGCAGATACGGTGTGGCGCGAGCGGGGCACGTGGTGGGTGGCCGGGCACACGCACGCACCCCGACGACGGGAATTCGAGTCGCTCACACAGCCGTGGCGGCAGCCCACCGTGGGGAACAGAGGGCGGAGCCTCAGCAGCGCTGGGAGAGTGCACGTACGGTCGCTACGTCTCCACCCGCAGTCCCCAGGTCCTCGTGCAGCCTTTCCACGTGGCCGACTGGCGGCCCAAGGAAGCGCTGGCGCCGAACTGGAACGTCGCCCCGACCAATGACGTGTGGGCTGTCCTCGAGCGCACGGCGCGCGAACGTGAACAGGACGGCGATGCGTCGGCGGAGCGGAAGTTGCGGGCGCTGCCCTGGCGGCTGGTCCCGCCCCAGGCGAAGGACGTGAAGGTCGGTGCGCGGATGATCAACCCGCGTGTGGAGACCGTGCACGAGAAGCCTGCCTACCGGCGGGCCTTCGCCCAGCGCCGCTGTCTGCTGCCGGCCGACGGCTTCTACAATTGGGTGCAGGCCAGGGACGAGGCCGCTGGGAAGCTACGAAAGCAGCCGTACCGACAGCTTCATACGAACGGATGACACGACTGTTCCCCGCCCCCGCCGCTACGACCCTGCACCGTTTCGCGGGAGAGCGCCCTTGTGGCAGCCTGAGACGTCGGCCGTACTGTGATGTCTTGGGGAAGGCGCGGCGGTCGGCGACGGGGGTGGTCATGACGGTCCTCATCGGTCTGCTTGGAGCTGCTTTCGGAGGTCTCGCCGGTGCGGCGGCAGGGTTTCTGACGAACCGCGCCAACATGCTCATGCAACTGCGCCATTCCTACGACCTCTCAGTACGTGATCGCCGTCTTGAGCACTACGCGACGCTGTTCCATCTCACGGAGCGCGTCCCACGGAGGTGGCGCCCGGGAGAGGAACCGGACCGAGCACAGCTCCTGGCGTTCGCGAGGACATTTCACGCCTGGTATTTCAGCGAGAAGGCGGGGGGCATGTTCCTGACGCCTGCCGCAAAGACCTGCTATTTGGCGCTCCAGGATGCTTTGATCGCCGCCGGATCCCAGGACTCGCACGGCGAGCCCTCCGGCCCGCCCCTCGCCGAGGAAGAGTCGCGGATGGTCCGGCATCTCGCCAGCGAGCTACGTCACCAGCTCGCCGAGGACGTGGGCACGGCTCACCCGTCGCACCTGCGGTGGGAGCGCGTCGATCCGACCATCGAGGCCCCCCCTGTCGCCCCGTCCACCCCGCGGAACTCGCATCGCTTCCGCCTCCCGCGCTATGTGCCCGGACGGCGACCGACCGGAGGCTCCGGGCGTCGGTAGCGCATTCTTGGACCGCGACAGTCCAGCCCTCGCCGTCCGTCAAAATAGTGGCAGGGGCGGTCGCCGCCTGTCCGACCGGTGAGGTTCCGCCCCTGCCCCCTACCTGCCGTCAGTATTCCGGGCGATGCAAGCGCGGACGGCCACTGACCGGAATCCGCGACCGTCGGGCTCGCTCTCCTGGAAGTCGACGGCCCAGCCACCTGTAGCCGAATTCCAATCGATCACGTTGAACGACAGCGGGGAGTCACCCGCGCCGAGCGAGGTGCCGCAGCCCACGGTCGTCAGGTCGTGCCTGCGGAAAGGAACGCCGCTGACGGGGATGCTGTCGGAAACCAGCCGGCTCCGGTGTCGATGCCCATGGAGTACGAGGCTCACGTCACGGGCCGCACACCAGTTCAGGAACTGCTTGGCATCCTCCATCTCGAGCAGGCGTTCCCGAGGCAACCGGCTCCAGGCTCGTTTCATCCAGGTCTGTTTGTGCCCCGACACCGGATCCTCGCTGGGGTGGTGCCCTGACCTTGGTTCCTCGTCAGGCAGTGGGTACGGGTACGGGTGGTGGTGCAGGACCGCGATACGCAGACAGTCGTCGTACCCGGCGATCCGCCGGGCCGCATCGTACGAAGTGGCGACGCTCAGTAACTGCTTGTCGCCAATGCCACCGCGCGCGGCATCACCCTTCTTCGAGGAGTTGAAGCAGAGGAAGACGAGCTTGGCGTCCCGGTCGTGCACGGCCCCGCGGTCCCATCGCACCTCGGCCAGTTCACTGCGTCGGCTCCCCAGTCGCCCGACCTTGTTACCGAAGATTCGTTGGTCGTGGTTTCCCGGCACCACGACCGGTTCGGCCCGAGTGAGATCGCGGAGCTGGTTCACGAATTCGTCGTACTGCTCTCGATGACGAGGGCGGGGCTGGTCGAAGAGATCACCGGTGATGACGACTCGATCCAGGGGGTCGAGACGTGAGAGCGCGCGCCTCAGGTACTCGCGCCGCCAGCCCGTCTGCTTGGGCCCCAGATGAAGGTCGCTGAGATGCAACAGCCGGCGGTGACTGCTGCGGGCTGTCACTGCCTGCAGCTCCGCGCGGTCCCGAGCCGTGCGCAATACCGACCTCAGGTCGGCGTCTGCCGAGGCCGCGCCGGCAACGGCGGCGTAAGCGGCGTCGAAGGGAACGAAGAACGAGCTCTTGCCGCGGACGGCGAAGACCGCGCCCGGCCATTCGTTGCTGCGCTTCAAGGCGTCGTTGACTCCGTCGTCGGGGTCCAGGACGAGCACGTTCACTTCCGGCATGTACAGCTGCGGCATGAGTACAAGCAGGCCGTGTCCGGGGGCGTGCGCCGCCTCCTGGGCGAACCGGCTTAACTGGTCTTCGTGTTCCGAGGTGCCGACAGGGAGGACGACGGCTTCGTACCGGCCGAACAGCTCTTCCAGCGGCTGTAGTACGTACCGGACGTCACGTCCTGCCAGTACGTCCGAGCGGTCAGAAAACCCGCGGAGGCGCTGGCCGGATGTGACAGCCCGATTCCGTACCTCATCGGCCAGTTCGGCCGATGAGGAGATGAACCGGTCGTCGCGATGCTGCATAACGTGCAGGAAGTACGAGATCTCACTGTGTTGCAGACGAGGGGGTCGACGGCCCGGATCGAGCAGATGGGCCACGACGTTGGACGTCGCGAGGTCGAAGCAGAGTCCCATGGCACTCCCGGAAGGAGGTCTCTTGCCGAGCCCCACCCCAGGGACGGCTGTCTCCACTGTAGAGATGGGCGTGAGGCGGGGTGGGCAACCGAGAGAGATGGGAGCCGCTGCGGCAAGAGGCTGGTCGAGCCACCCGAAACGTCGATGTGACCTGGGATCCGCCCCGGGAGCCCGAGTCCTGGACAGCTCAGGTCACCGTTGCCACGACCGCATCGAGTGCCTGAAGTTGAACGGCAAGCTCAGAGTTAGCTCCTCACCTCCTTGAGAAGGATCGTGTTGCCGTCTACTCGGGTGCAGGGCCGCCGAACCCGTCGAACGCGGACGGAACGTCGTCCTCAGCCCATGCCGGAGGTTCAGCTGACGACTCGGTGAGCGGCACGTGGGCATCGTCGCCTCCGCCCCGGGGCGGGGGCTCGTCGTCCAGTACGACGTGCGGTATGTCGTGGAGGCATCCCAGCCCGGCAAGCCGCCGCCGAAGAGATGACGGACTGCCTGACACGCCGCACGCGCCCGTGACCGGGAGAATCGTAGTGTTCAGCCGAGCCAAACGATGTCCAGGACGGACAGGTGCCGCAGCGGCCGATTGATGAAGTAGACGACGGACAACTGCCCGACCGAGGCGGCCCGCACATCCTCCCCTTCGGCGTCGCCCGCGTTCTACTGCGGCCACCCCCACGGGGTCCGAGCGGCAAGGTCGACGACGTCACGGACCATCTCCGTCGCAGACTCCGGAAGCTCGGCCACGACTTTCCCGGCCTGCGGCGACAGCCGCACCCCCCACAGCGCATCAGTCACGGGCGGGCACCAAGGACGTCGTCCAGATCCACGAAGCCGCTCTCGTCACGGCCGGAGTCGGTGAAGGCGTCGACGGCCGGCGCCGCCGCAACGCGTAGCTGCCAGGAACGGACGACGTCGTGCAGTGGCGTGAGGCTGTAGGTGTGCCGGGAGTCCTCAAGGGCCTTCGCCCAGTCCCGCTCGAAAGCAGGCACCCACGAAGCGGCCCGCCTGTCGGCGCGCAGCCGAGCGAGCAGATGGGCGGCGGCCGCCGGTGCGGGTGGTGCAGGGGCTTCCTCGGGCTGCGCGCTCACAGGCTCCTCCATACAGGTTGTATCGCTACGGTAGCCGTACGCAGCTCGGCAGGGGGAGGGCTTCGCACGGTTGCGGCGGTCTGTACCTGCACGTAGCGGCCGCCGCGGCCTGAGGTTCGCCCGGCACACAGCAGTTGGTGGACTGCGGCGCCACCGGGCGGTGAGGCACAGTGGGCTGCAGGTGCGGCCGTTACGGCTCCACACGCAGTCCCCAGGACCTGGTCCAGCTCTTCCACGCCACCGACTGGTACCCCGAGGAAGAGCTGGCGCCGAACTGGAACGTCGCCCCGACCAACAACGTCTGGGCGGTGGGCGGTCCTTGAGCGCCCGCGACACGAAGAGGGCGACGATGCATCGGTGGAGCGAGAATTGCGGCTGCTGTGCTGGGTTCTGGTCCCTTCGTGGGCGGAGGACGTGAAGTTCGGCGCGCGGATGATCAATGCGCGGGTGGAGACCGTGCACGAGAAACCCGCCTTCCGCCGGGCCTTCGTCAAATGACGCGGTCTGCTGCCGGCCGATGGTTTCTACGAATGGCAGCAAGCCGTCGACGAGGCCACCGGCAAGGCTCGGAAGCAGCCCTACTTCATCCACCCCGAGGACGACCAGGTGATGGCACTCGCCGGACTGTACGAGTACTGGCGCAACCCCGAGATCAAGCCGGACGACGACCCGGGCGCCTGGCTGATGACCTGCTCCATCATCACCACCGAGGCCACCGACGCCTCCGGCCGAGTGCACCCCCGCATGCCACTAGCCCTCACCGCCGACCACTACTACGCCTGGCTCGACCCCCACCACCAAGACCCCGACGACCTGCACGCGCTGCTCACCCAGCCCGCCGACGGACACCTCGACACCCGGCCGGTCACCACAGCCGTCAACAGCGTCCGCAACAGCGGCCCTCACCTCCTGGACAAGATCACCGCCTAGCTCTGAGGCGGGAGCAGATCAACTCTGCTCGCAGCTGTGAGGCTGGCCGGCGGCACGGGACCGACGGCTCCGTTCCGGACATAGATTCGCACACATCTGCGACTATCGTTTCGCTGTTCGCTTATCGGCTGATGTCGTCTGTTACTCATCGAATAGCGTCCTGACAGGGGGCGCACAGGTGGCGTGCTGCAGGCGCGCGGGGAGCTGGAATCCGCTTCCACCGCGATGGCCACCGGGTTCATGCACCCTCCCGCGAACGGAGTTTCACCGCCTGCACCGTTGACTGCGCACCGCAGGCGACAGTCACGGAAATGTCCGTATACGGCAACATGAAACGTCGCAACTCCCATCGAGTCCGGCGGGCGACCAAGCTGTGGGTCCTCGGCACCAGTCGGGATCCGCACACCGCCCACCCCGGCCGCCGCATCGACCGGCTCGTGGGCATGCACCTCAGGGGAGTGCCCATGTCTTCTCGTTCGATCCGCCGTATCGCCGCCACCACGCTCGCCGCCGGCGCCGCCCTCGGCGCGGCCGCCCTGCCGGCCTCCGCCCAGTCCAGCCCTCACCAGGCCGCCGCGTACCGCTCGAGTGTGGTCATCAGCGACGTGCAGTACGACTCCCCGGGCTTCGACGACCGCTCCAACTACTCCCTGAACCGGGAGTGGATCGACGTCACCAACACCTCCCGGCGCAGCGTGAACCTCGACGGCTGGACCCTGTCCGACGAAGACGGCCACACCTACACCTTCAACCACTACCGCCTCGACGGCCGCTCCACCGTCCGCGTCCACACCGGCATCGGCCGCGACACCTACCGCGACGTCTACCAGGACCGCCGCAACTACGTCTGGGACAACCGCTCCGACACCGCCACTCTCCGCAACGACCACGGCCGCTTCATCGACGACGCCTCCTGGGGCCGCGGACACCACCACGACGGCCGCGGCCACGACGGCAACCACCACGACCGCCGCCTCTAAAACCCCCACCCACCGGTGGCCGCACAGCCGGTCACCACACCGAGCACAGCCCGGCGGCGCGCGGTGGCGCATCCGGCCACTGGGCGCCGCCGGCGCGTGACCAGAGCAGGTCGACCTTGTTGGAAAGACGTCCCGCTTCCTGGGGGGAGATGCAGGTACAAGGCCTGCCCGGCGCTCCACACGATCCCGCCTCCGATACCCGGGGGCGGGATTTCGCTCTACAGGGCCGCCTGCCGCAGTCCACAGACTTCCCGCACCGCGGCCGCAGGCGCCCCTTCGAGAGCCAGAGGGTATCGACACCGGTTTCAACGGTAGGGCCAAGCACTCTCCGGTGCAGTCCGCGAAGGGCGCCGGAATCCCCGTACCGACCGGGCAATACCCGCACCACGATGCGCGGATGAACGAGCTCGCGCCAGCCGGACGGCGCACCCTGTACCAGCGCGGGCCGCTGCGCCGCGCGTTGCTGGACTTCTCCCTGCCGACGACCTCGCACATCATCGCGGCCACCCGGCGGCCGGCGCCGTCGTCGTTCGTCGCCGGGGCGCGGGCAGTGATGGTGCGGTGCGACATGTTCGGGGCCGGTCCCATTGACCGGCCCCGAGCGCTTGCGTCCCACCTGGTCAAAGAGCGCCGTAGCGGCGAGCACACCATCGCTGGCCTCGCTGCCCCCTTCTCCGTCAGCTACCGCGTCCTGGAACGCCGCCAGACCCCTGTGGCACCGTCGGCATCCGGCGGGAAGTGACGTGCTTCCTTTCGTCTACCGGATCACCAAGTACGATCCCGCCGACCGGGATGAAAACGGCAGCTACATCGGCACCGTCGAGGCGGTCAGCGACCACGGACCTGTCGAATCGGCCTACCTGCAGGCGGTGGCCGCATTTGCAGAACACGCTGGTATCGACCGCTTGGCTGTCCGGGAGCCGCAGCTTGCAACCGGCCTTGTCGACCCCGGCGCCGAGCCGGCCATCGAGGGGGATGGACTGGCCGGACTCTTCTCATCCGATCTCGCAGGCTTCCACGACGGCGCGGAGGTCTCGATCACCCTCGGCCTCGAACTGGTCCGGGCGATGCTCCGCGGTAACGGCGTCTGGTGCCGCCTCGAAGTGGAAGGCAGGTTCACCATCCACGTCGGATGGGACCAGTACGCCTACATCAGCAGCAGTAAGCCCTGCGAGGAGGCACTGGCCCGCACCCGCGCACTCGGCCTGTTCCCGGAACCTCTGGACGCCTCCCCCTATGACGCTGACTACGACGAGCCGGGCGAACAGCGCCCCGCGGACGACGTCTTCTGGGCCCGGCTGCGCTGGTGCGTGGCCATGCGCCAGGCAGCAATCCTGGAAGAGGTCTACGCCAGCAACGTCACACGCTGGCACCGGCTCAACGACGGCACCCTCGACGAGGTCCGCGCTCGCCTGACCCCCCGCGCTCAGCTGGCCGTCTGGCCGGACCTGTCCACCGACGTTGCCGCCGTACTCGCCGCTCTCCCCGAAGAGGGCCTGATCGAGTTCGTCTGGGAGGACGCAGACGGTCAGATTACGAGCACCACCGCCGACGAGACCCAGTTCGTGGAGCTCGCGACGAAGACCACCGGCGCCCGCGCCGCAGCTGCTCTGTCCATGTATGCCGACGAACGCCAGCCTCTGTTCACCGCCGTCCTACCCGACAGCGACGGCGTCCTGCGAGCCCGCTGGAGGACTGAGCCGACCCAGAGCGACCGGCACTGGGCCATCCTCAAGACTCTGTACCGAGGGCAGGTCATCACCGGGACGGTGACCGAGATCGCCAGCTTCGGCGTCACGTTCGTGGACATCGGCGGCTTCACCGCGATGATCAACATTCCCCAACTGTCCTGGCGGCCCATCGACTACCCCTCTGATGTCGTCACTGTCGGTCAGGAGATCGCCGCCGAGATCCTCGACGTCGACATGGTGCGGGAGCGTGTGCCGCTATCACTGAAGGCGCTGCAGGCGGATCCGATGCTGGATCTCGCACGGCAGGTCGGTCAGATCGTCACCGGCCCCGTCACGAAGCTCGTCCCGTTCGGCGCCTTCGTCCGCGTCGAGGACTGCGAGCACGGTTTCGAGGGACTGGTCCACAACACCGAGCTGGCCGATGTGCACGTGGAAAGGCCCGAAGACGTCGTCCAGGTCGGCGAAGCACTCACCGTCAAGATCCTCGAAGTCGACCCCACCCGGCGCCGGATCGCACTGTCACACAAGCAGGCCACGGCCATCGCCCCAGAGTGGCACCGTCATTCCTGACGAGGGAGTCGACTCGATACAGCCCCACAGCGGGCATGCAGAGGACTGCCGACATCAGCGCAGACGACTACGGAATCCGACGGTAGGCACGCTGGCGGCCGGGGCAGTGTGCTGGCGGCAGCGGAGGCACCCGCGAGTCTCGTCACCGTCGACCGCACCGGAGAGCGCTGATCCCTACCGCTGCAACCGGTTCCGATACCGGACTCCGCTGCCTTGCGGCACGGAGGCCGGGGCCGGGCAACACGGTTGTGCCTGATCACTCGGTGGGCTGGCCTCTCCCTGCTTTCCGCCTGTCTGCGTCGAAGTCATGCCTACGGTCGGCAAAGGCGCATAGGCACACACAGCAGGCGGGGGAGTGGGATGCGGAACTGGGAGAAGGTGCTGCCGGTCCTGGAGGCGCTGTGGGAGTGGGGGCAGGCGGCCGGGCACGGCTGGACACTCGACACCGAGTTCCTCCTGCCGCACCAGCAGCACGCCGGCGTCCTGGCGGGCCGGGGTCTGGTAGAGCTGGCCGGTCGGGAGGACCGGGCGGAGTTGTCGGTGCTGGAGGGCCGGCCCGTACGGTGGGCGGCTCGCCTGACCTCGCACGGGCACGACACCCTCACCTACGGCCGGATCCGCCCCCGGGCCGAGCCACCGCCTGGCGAAGCAGCGGTGGGGGAGGTGGTGGAGCTCATCCCGTCGCAGATGGCGGCCTTGCGCGTGTTCGTCGGCCTCGCCGGCCGGCTCCGCGTCTCGCCTGCGGCGGGGCTGGCCGAGCAGGTCCGCACGGCGTCGTGCGATCACGGGATCAAACGGTGGCGCCTGCACCTGACCCCGGAACAGATCGAATCGGTGGCCTACGGGTTCTGGCTCCACCGGCTGACCGGCTCCGCCGCGGAAGCCAACCGCTTCAGCCGCGAGTACGGCGCCATCTACCGCGCGCCGACCAGCGCGGCAGACAGACAGGCGACCGCAGCGGCACGGACACCGTCCTGATCCCGCGAATGCGCAGACGGGCCGCACCCGCTCCGCGCAGCCGTCGGCGCGCGCACCGCGCGGCAACGCCATGCCCATCGCCTGCTGCGCCGTTACGACTTCGCCCGCCGCCTCCCCACGGGGCGCCGGCCAGACCGGTGGTGCATCCGGAGGGGGGACCGGATGCACCACCCGGGTGATGCCCGCACCTACCCGGTCACGGGCCGGGCCGGGTCAGTGACGGCCGCCGCGGTGGCCGCCCCACGCAATGACGTCGACGACGCGACGGTGGTCATTGCGGAGGATCACGCTGTCGGAACGGTTGTCCCAGACGTAGTTGCGGCGGTCCTGGTACACGTCGCGGAACGTGTCGCGGCCGACGCCCGTGTGAAAACGGACGGTAGAACGGCCGTCAAGGCGGTAGTGACGGAAGCTGTAGGTGTGGCCGCTCCGGTCGGACACGGTCCAGCCGTCCAGGTTGACCGCACGGCGAGTGGTGTTGGTGAGGGCCACCCACTCGTCGTTCAGGGACCGGTTGCTGCGGTCGTCGCGGCCCGGCGAGTCGTACAGCACGCGGCTGATCTTCACCGCTGCCCGGCCGCGAGGCGCATGGTCGGCGGCGGAGGCCGGCAGTGCTCCCGCTCCGGCGACAGCCGCGACGGTCAGAGCGGCAGCGGCGAGACGACGGACAGACGCTGATGCGGACATGAAGTCTCCTTGCGCTGCGGGCACTTCCACTGCGCTGTCGATAGGGGCTGCGCGAGCGGCTTTGGTGTGCGGGTGGTGCGGCGGCCCTTGCCGGCCGACACCCACACCCTGCCCCGGTCACAGCCCGGTATGGGTGATACATCAGCGTGCGTGACTTATCGTCTACATCGCCGTTACGGTCACAGGTAACGTCCATGCATGCGGTGAATGCGTCGGGTTGACGTGCTGCCGGGCACGGCACCCGTACGGAGACCGGTGTCCGCGGGAGTTTGCCGGAGGTCTGCCGGTCCGGCTGGGGTGAGCCGTCACTCGAAAGTGGTTCACAGACTGCGCCTGTGATCCGCACGTCGGCTCACCCCCATGCAGGAGTTTGTGGGCGCCGCACGGCGGCCGGCAGGAGGGGATGCGGGCAATCTCATTCCGGAGAGCTGATGACACCTCTACGATGGGTGACCACGCACGGGGCATACGCCGGGGGTCGCCATGGAGCCGAACACCGAGCCTGAGGCGATCAAACCGCGCCCGGACTATCCGCCGAGGACTCCTCCGCCTCCGAAGAAGCCGCCGTCGCCGCCCCCGCCGCAGACCCGACTGGGTCCCTCTTCCCTGCCGCACCGTCAGGGCTCTGGCCGCGGTGGCCGCCCGGTCATGAGGAACCGTCAGGGCGCGGCATGGTCCCTGGAGGCGCAGCCGTGGGCGCCACGCAAGGGGTCCGCCGCGGTGGCCGACAGGGTCGGGAAGTGGGGACTGACAGCTCCCGACTGTCTTGAGGACCTGGTCCGGCACCTGGTGGCGACGGTCGTCGCCGACGGCGGCCGCCACGTCAGTCTCCACCTAGCCGAACAGGACGGTCAGATCCTTCTGCTGGCCTTCAGCCACCAGCCTCAGCCTCCGGACCTGGAGGCTGACGTTCTGTCCCGGCTGCGGGAGCTCGGCGCGGTGAGCTGTGGCACGGAAACAGCTGTGGACGGTCGCCAGGTGTGGGCGCTCCTGGACCTGGCCGCGTAGCGCGTTGCATCCACTTCGTCTCGCGCTTCGGCGTCGGGAGAGAAGGTGTCCGAGATCTGCACGCTGCAGCCAGCCTCCACCTGCGGGGCACCGTAGCCATCTCGAGAACACAAGGGCTGGCGCCGTCCAGGCTGATGCAACGCGCGTCACTTGCCCGTCCGCGCGCGGCAGTTCTCTTTTCTGATCTCAAAACGTGGCCGCCGAGCGTGAGGGTACGGTGAAGTCTCCACCGCCGAGATCAAGGAGAAGCATGTCGCGTAGCGCAGTCGTCATAGGCGGTGGCTTGGCGGGCATGCTTACTGCGTCCGCGCTGTCCCAGAGCGTCGACAAGGTGACCATTCTTGAGCGCGACACCCTGGCGGATGTCCCGCAGCCGCGTAAGGGGCTCCCTCAGGGTCACCACGCACACGTCCTTCTGCCCAGCGGGCGGGATGCGATCGAGGCGCTCATACCTGGCGTGAGCATACGCAAGAGGCTCCTCGCCGCAGGTGCGCACGAGTCCTCCCTCACCTCCCTCATCACCCTCGGCTCGGAGGGCTGGTTCCGGCGCTGGGGACGTCAGGAGCACCTCCTGCTGACCGCCAGCCGAGATCTGCTGGACTGGACCGTGCGCGACGCGGTACTGGATGCTCCTGGCATCGAGATACGCACCGCTCAGGCAGTGGCGCTTCTGGGCACCGCCGAGCGGGTCAGTGGTGTCCGCATCTCCGCCGCGGACGACGAGGAAGCGGAGGTTTTCGCGGACTTGGTTATCGACGCGAGCGGCCGCGGGTCACGGGCCGTGCACTGGCTCGGCGAGTTCGGCATCACGGATGTGCCGGAATTCATCGTCGACTCCGGGCTCGTCTACGCCAGCCGCCTGTACCGCGTCCCGGAGGGTGCTGAGATGTTCCCGGTGACCCAGGTGACGGCGGATCCCTTCGCCTCCGAGCCGGGCCGTTCCGCGAATCTCGTGCCCATCGAGGACAATCGGTGGCTGGTCAGCCTGGGCGGGACCCGAGGTGGCGAGCCTCCCGCCGACGCCGAGGGTTTTGTCCGCTTCGCTCGTGATGTGCGCCACCCCATTGTGGGCCAGCTGATTTCCGGTGCCGAGCCGCTCTCCGAGGTCACGCTCACACGCAGCACCCGCAACGGCCGCCGCTTCTTCGAGAAGGCCTCTGCCTGGCCCGAGGGGTTTGTTGTGCTGGGCGATGCCGTCGCCACCTACAACCCCGTATACGGGCAAGGCATGTCCGTCGCCGCGCTGGGAGCCCAAGCCCTTTACCGGGAGCTGCAGCAACGCGGGTTGGACACGCCCGGTTTCGCGCGGCGCGTCCAGCGAGCCGTCGCCAAGCCAGTGGCGGCTGCCTGGGCTATGAGTACCTCTCAGGACAGGTGGTTCCCGGGCGTGCAGGGCAGCGCCCCCACGGTTATGGACCGTCTCTTGACCCGGTACACCCGCCGTATGACCAGGGTGGCCACCACCTCGCACGCCGTCTCGAGCGCCATGTGCGCTGTCACCACGCTGCAGGAGGATGCGATCCGGCTGGTGCGTCCCTTCCTCCTGCGGGCGACTCTGGCCGGTCCGGTCCTGCCTGCGCTGTCGGGGCCGCCCCTGACCGAAGATGAACGTGCCATGGTGCACGCACTCGATCGAAGCGAAGAGGAAGCAGGGAATGAGCGAGCGTAGGTCCTCCCGTCAGCCGCAACTGGACGAGCACGAAGTTGCTTCGGCGCCGACAGTCTCACCAGGAGATCTGCGCCCCGTCTGTTTCACCCTGATTCCCCATGTGCTCGCGGGAACGAGTCGGCGGGCTCTGGCCCAGCAGCTCGCCGACCACCTCCGCACCCTTACGCGCGCTGGCACCGCAGACAGGTATCCCGTGGCTGCCGAGGTGTTCGTGGTCGCCGAAATCCCCGGACTCCACGCCTCCGGCCAGGAGTCACCGTGCCTGCTCGTTCATGGCTGGGCCGAGCGGCCGTGGCAGCGGGACGATGAGTGGCGGCACGTGTTCCAGGACTTCCTCGACGCCGTCACGGCGTGGTTCCTTGAGGAATATCCGGCCCCGGTACCCCAGGACCCGACGTACCTTCCGGTCGTCGAAAAAATAGCCGAAAAGCTTGTCGAGATCAGCGACTTCGCCGTGCACACCCCAGGCGAACTCCCACCTGGCTGGGCCGAGCAGATCGCCTGGCACGGACCGCTCGTGCCGATGGGGCCGTCCGTGTAGGACGCCGCCGTTCACCGCACGCGTCCGGAGCTCCCTCGCGTGGCGTACCTGCGAACTAGGCGCGTTTCACACGGTGGCCGTGTCCATGCGTGTGCGCCGTCGGACGTTCTTGACGATGGGGGAGCGCAGGGCCCGCGAGATGTTGGCCAGGTCGCCGTGGAAGGTCGCGCGGGCTGGTGCAGCCAGAGGCGGCGGAAGAGGGGAGTGGCCGTTGGCCGAACGGTGCAGCTCGACCGCGGCAGCGATCATGGCGGCTTCGGCGATGACGGCGGCCGCTTCCTCTGTGGTCTTCTCTGCCAGAGCGGCTGCTCGTGCCTCGTCCCGGATGCGGGTATCGAAGTGGCCCCGGCAGGCGACGATCCGGTCGGAGATGTACGTCTGCCGTTGCGTCAGCCGCAGTTGTAAGTTCGGTTTCCACCACGGCAAGGGCAGTGTGACGGGGCTGGGAGCTCCGTGGACGGGGCGGACAGCCCGGGCTAGAGGGGCAAGCCGCCAGTAGCGGACCGCATCCTCGCCGCGGGGGCCGAGGAGCGGAATGATGAAGCCGGTCGAGACAAGGACCGCGCTGGGCCCGGTAGTCGCGCGGGCGAAGTCGATGAGGAAGTCGGCGTTGGCACCCGCCCATCGGGCGGCTACAGCACCCATCACGGCCAGGTCGTAGCCCGCCCAGTGCATCAGGTAGCCCACCGCCACTACGCGCAGTCCGATTCGGAGCGTCCCGTGCACCTCGTGTGACCAGCGCCAGCAGAGGCGGCTGGTGATCAGCGAGGCTGCCGCGTGCGCGAGCACATAAAGGACGATCATCTCGCCAATGAAGGGGGTGGTGGCGTAGTAAGCATCGAAAGTGTGGATCTGCTCGATGTCGGCGGTGCCGAGCCAGAAAAGGCCCGCGATTACAAGGCAGCATGTGCTGTATACGGCGATAGTGATGCGGGACAGGCGCCGTGTCTGGTCCGGATCGGGTCCGCCTTGCCAGTTGAGAACGAGGACGATTGATGCCCCGGAGAACGAGGTCAGCAGGATGTAGATGAACGCGGCAGCGAAGTTGGCGACGCCTGTGACACGGTTGATGAATACGATCGAGCTGGGGGCTGCGGTCAGCAGGACGCACGAGCCGATCAGGAGGAGCGCGCAGATCGAGGAGAGCAGCCAATCCCGCCCTCGGTTACGCATGAATGCCGGAAGCTTGAGGAGACAGGCCAGCAGTAGTAGTCCGCCGGAGACGTAGAAGCCGGAGTTACTGTTCATTGGATGGGCTGGCCCCCGGGAGTGGACTCGGTGCACACGGCCTCGCCTTACCGGCAAGCTTCGACACGGTGCGGCATGTCCATGCTAACGGGCATGCTATTGCACACTTGGCCAATCCGTGGATTCCTGTTCGGTACCGTCAATCAATTTGCAGGTTTTGGTGCAGTGCTGGAGTCTGCGCGGAGCAATCTGTGTATTACCGGGATGATTCATAGAGATACTCCCGGCGGAAAGCCGACATTCCTCTGGATTTCCGAATAAGCTTCAACGGGAGAACCAACCAGGCAACCTGCGCAGCGGGTGGGCCGGTAGGTCTCGGCTGTCGTGGCCGTTGCGCTCTCCGACACCCGGCTCAACCTGGGCGCGCACGATCGCCCTGACGATGGGCGTGCGAACAGCTCGCGACAGGCGGATGAGATCAGTCTGCTCAGCACCCAAGGAGATCCACCAAAACCGTCCGCGCGCAGGCCCGTTGGATACCCGCAGTGCATCGGTGGCGTGTGGTTCAGAGCTGCAGGAGCAGGCCTCTGCGGCGACGGCGACCATCGCTGCGGATCCGATGAGGTCGGCAGCCGCCGCGCTGGCGCCGTCAGTGATTGCTCTGCTGTATGCGCGGGTGCGCACGTCTTCATCAAGGTGGCTGGTCAGGCGGCTGAGGCCGTCCCGGATCGCCGTGGTGCGTTTGGTGAGCTGCAGTTCCACATCGGCGAGTGAGCGCCACGACAGCGACACCGTGTGCCGCCGGTCAGCCGGGTCGACCAACACCCGGAAGAGCGGCCGCAGTCGCACAAGCGTGAGCGCGCTGCTGGACCACGGGCCGAGTCCAGGCACGACGTAGCCGGCCGCGACGAGAGCGGAGCCGGCCGCGACCAGCAGAGGTGCGAGCTGAGTACTCAGTCCGTCCCAGTCGCGGCCGGTCCAGCGGGCACAAATGGCGGTCAGCTTGAAGGCCCCGTAGGCGCAGTTGAACAGCCAGCCCAGCGCGAAAAGCTTGAGGGCCCTGCGGGTCCAGCCGGTGGTCTGGCCGGTCCAGCGCCAGCAGAGAGCCATGGTGGTCGACGCGGCCGCAAAGTGCGCGATCAGGTACAAGAGGATCATCTCGCGGATGAACGGCGTGCCGGCGTAGTAGGTATCAAAGTCAGTGCGGCGCTCGGTGGGCGCGCTTCCGACCACGAACAGGATCACTTCGAGGATGACGACCAGGCTGTAGGTGCCGAGCCAGCGCCGAGAGAGCCGCCGAACCCGTTCCGGGTCACCGCCGCGCCACTTGATGACGAGAGCCAGCGATGAGGCGCTGAAAGCCGTCACCGTACTGTAGGTCACTGGTGCCGCTGCGTTGGGTTCACCAAGAGTGCGGTTGATCCAGGCGATGGTCGGCGGAGCGCCAAGGGCAAAGCACAAGCCCGCGAGGAATATCACCGCGCAGAGGGCACGCTTGAAGGGATCGCGCCATGCTCGCCGCAGGCCGGAAATCTGAGCGGCCAGGCCGGCCCATAGGGCAACGGCTGCCAGGAAATAGATCCATACGTCCATCAGGCCCAGGGGCCCATCAACGACTCCTGGATACGTCCAGCTACTGAGTCGGGCTGCCGGTGAGTTCTGCTGCGGACGGCCCGCAGGTCCGTGCCGAACCTCAGCCCGAACAGTTCGGCTTCCGCCTCCACGCCGGCGTCAAAGCCGGTACGCGCCGCGCCTGTGAGGTCGCCGTACGCCCTGCTGCTCAACCGCCCGTCGTCGGAGGCCAGGATGTGCCTGGCGACGCGACCCACGGTCTCCGTATCCCCGGACTGGGTGCGGGCGGCAGCGAGACCCGCAGATGCATGGGCAGCGCAGTGACCCTGAAACATGTGCCAGATTTCATGGCCCAGGATCACATGCGCGTGTCCTTCGTCGGTGGTGTCCTCGCGCACGGCCAGGATGTCCATGTCGGGCAAGTTCACCCACAGCCCACTTGCCGTTTCGGGCGGAAACGCAGTCCGCTTCAGGATCACTGGGCGTTGGCGCATGTCGCTCAGAAGAGTCTCCAGCGAACCGAAAAGCCCGTCGTCGTCGGGAGAGGCGTGCGCGAGGCCGGCCACCAGCCTGGAGCTCAGCGCCTTCATCCTTTGCTCTGTCTGCGTCCGTACTCGCGACACGGAATACCGTTCCCTCGCCTTGAAGCCGTCGTCTGGTCAGACAGCCGAACCGGCACCGGTTCGGCCGCTGCTCACCCTCCTGCCGCGACGCCCTTGCCACATCGTCAAATCTGACATGGCGGTCGCGATCTGCTACATCAATCGAAGCCGCGCTCCCTGCGGACCTGCTTCTCCAGGGCCTCGATGAGTCCTTGGACGAGCTCCCATTTGTCATCGGGCAGGGCGACCGCCGTTCGCATGGCGGATTCGCGAGGAGCGGTGTACGGCTCGCCTCGCGCTGCCGCACGCAGCTTGGCCAGCACCCCTTGGAGGGTGTCATTGAGGGCAGACTCTGGCTCCGCCGACAACCAGCCGCTGGGCTCACCGAAGAAGAACTTTTCGACGCCGGCCGTCGTGGACGCCAACGGACCGCTGGCGCGGCCCCGCAGCCCTGGATCCAGGTCCGCTGCTGCCGCTTTCCGCTGGCGGCTGACGAGGGTCTTCAAGGACGCCCGGGATGCCCCGAATGAAAGGGCGATTTCCTCGTAGGAGTGCTGAGTTCCGTCGGGGCGCCGCCGTGTTTCTCGCAGGTGGACGATGCGACTGATGATCCGGTCGGTGATGTCCTCGGGCGGAGCCGCCTGGCCGTCCAGAAGTGCCTTGACGACGTCTTGCGGAACGCCGCTTTCGGCGGACAACTCCGGCACGCTAAGCGCATCCTCGCGACTGGCCCCTTCCCCAAGGAGGGCATCGATCTGGCTCAGTGTCTCGGCGAGCGCACGACGCGGGTCTCTCACCGGCAGGTCTCCTGAAATGTTGGGTGGGGGGCCGACTGGTTGAGGCAGACCATATCCGTTGTGGCACGCCACCACAGCCCTTGTGCGTCACAAGTAGCCTCCAAAGGCTACTGCTGTTGACATCAGTCGCTCGAGGTTGGCAGGATCACATCACGTAAGCTCCGCGACTCGGGGCGGTGCGATCGCCCCAGCACAACGTCGCCAGCTCCGCAACAAAGCCGCCTGGTAACGGAATCACCGCACAGTGCATGCATTCGCCAGGAGCGCAACGAAGGGACGGATATGCCCGGGTCCGCACCATCCGCACTACGAACCGGCAAGCCGCAATTGGGGATACTCTCTGCCGTGCCCCCGGCGCCGTCTGCACGGGCACATCTGACGCCGTGAAGCCTGGGTTGCCGACGAAGTCGCACGCGAGGCAAGGACACACCAGGCCCGCCTCCGGCGCCGCCGCGCTCTACGCCAGGCAGCCCAGCTCGGCGACGTCCATGGCCTGGTGCAGCCGCAGGAACATCGGATCGTCGTGAGCGCTGACGGTGATGCCGGCCCGGGTCGCTGAACCGTAGGGGCATGTCCAGTCGACCGTTGCGAGCGGTCGCCTGTCACGAATACTCACCACAACGCGATGGCCGTCCCTTTTGGCAAAGGAACGGCCACCACTGAACGACTCAGTACGAGTCATGGCACCACCAGAGCAAGAACCCAAACCAAACCGCTGGTGGAGCTCGGCCGCGTGTTGCGAGCACGCTGCCACGGCACAGGATAGACCTGCCCGCCTTCGGGAGAAACTGCCCAAACGTCGCAGGGCCTGCGCACCGAGCTCCCCGCACATCTCAGGGAGACACCTGTGTCCAAAATCAAAGCGTCGCGCCGTCTGGCGGCCGTGACAGCCTCCGCCGGAGCGATTCTCGGCGTTGTGGCAGTGAGCCCGGCCTCGGCCTACAGCGTGCACAACGTGCGCGACTACAACACAACGATAGAGGGCGGCAACGGAGTTCGCTTCCGTACCGCTCCGGGTTACAGCACGACTGTCAGGGGGCTGGTGGCCTCCGGGGACAAGATCAGGGTGACCGCAACGAACCCGGGCGGGTTCGGCAACTGCGAGTGGTACAAGGTCACCCTGCGCTCCAAGTCGCGCAACGGCCTGCCCGCAGGCACCACGGGATGGGTCAACTGGACCTTCGTGCGGACGTTGGTCGACAAGGGCACCCAGGGCTGCTGAGCGTACACACCGTTATGTGAGGTCGGTGAGCGAAGCCACGCGGCCCGTCTCGACAGACCGGCCGCAGCCCCGTCCTGCCCCTCTCGTCCCCCGGTTAGCAGTCCCCCTGCCTGACCGGGCAGGGACCGAACCCGCTGTCCTGCCAGCGCGGGCCCGTGTGTCTCCTCCACCTCTGCGGGCGTACTCGGTCTCCCAGGGGTGCCGTCGTCCCCCGGCGGCACCCCTTCCCCCACCCCCTTCCGCGCCCTCCGACGCCCAGGACTCATGACGCCGGAGACTGCCTGGAGCTGCCCATGTCCGCCCTCCCCATCGCCATTGCCGTCCCCGCCCAGACCACTACCAGACCGACCCCGGCCCGCTGGCCCCTCGTCATCTGGGCACTGCTACTGACCACCTTCGCCGTGCGCGCCGGCGGCTTCGTCTACCCGTTCCTCTCCTACCGCCTGGACGGACTGCACTTGACGTCCTCTGTGGCGAGCATCGTGCTGGCGGTGTTCGGCGCCGGCTGGCTGATGGGGCAGATGTTGTGCGGGTGGCTTGCCGACCACGTCGGCCGACGCGCCACCCTCGCCGGCGCCATGCTCCTGGCCGCGACTACGTTCCCTGTGCTCGCCCAGGTGCACACAACCGTCGCGCTGACCGCGGCGACAGCGGTGTCCGGCGCGGTCTATGACGCTCCGCGACCGGTCATCGCCGCGGTGGTCGCGGACGTCATCCCTGACGAGGTGGGGCGCGCGAAGGCCAACGGCTGGCGGCACTTCGCCACGAACGTCGGCGCCGCCGCCACGGGAGCCCTCGGCGGCGCACTCGCCGGCCGTACCGGCATCCCCGCCCTGTTCTGGGCCAACGGCGCCGTGTGCGCCGTGATCGCCGTAATCGTCCTCTGGGTCCTTCCCCGCACCACGCGCACGGACGTCGTCGAGCGCGGCGGTTACAGGGAGGCGATCACGGATCCGCGGCTGTGGGTGCTGTGGCTGGCCAGCCTTCTGACACTGATTCCGGTCGGCGCGCTGTTCTCCGCGCTGCCGTTGATGATGGCGTCCGACGGGCTCGACGCCGCCTCGTACGGGTGGACTCAGGTGACGAGCGCCGTCGCGGTCCTGGCGATCTCCCCGCTCCTCAACCCGCTGCTCGCGCGGCGTGCGGCCCGCCCCACTGCGATGGTCGGGCCGCTCGCGCTGAGCGGACTCGTTCTCGGGGCCGGAATCGGCTCTGCGGGCCTGGCATCGACCACCCTCGGCTACAGCGCCGCCGCCTTCCTCGCCGTCCCCGGGGAGATCATCGCGTTCGTCGCGGCCGGCGACATCGTCAACCGCATCTCCCCCTCGCACGCCCGCGCCACCTACGCGGGCATCTGGGGCACCACCCTCGCCGCCGCCATCATGTGCGCCCCCACCCTCGCGGGCTGGTCCCTCACCCACGGCGGCAGCGAACTGGCCGCACTCACCACGCTGTCCTGCGGCTTCCTCGGCGCCGCCGCCTGCCTGCCGCTGCACGCGCTGCTGCGCCACCCGCGTGCGCAGAAGACCGAGCTTTCGTGACCGCCGCAAAGGCGGCGACCCCGGCCCCAGGCAGGTCAGTACGGCTGCGGTACCGGGATGTCCTACGCGAACCGGAAGCGAAGCAACTGCTGGCCGGGACGCTCGTGGGCCGGCTGCCGAACGGGATGGCGCCGCTGGCCATCGTCCTCGCAGGCACCCACGCCGCCAGCGCCGCAAGTGGAGCGGCTCTGGCGGCGCTCTACCTGCTGGCCAGCGCAGCCGGAGGCCCGCTGATCGGTCGTCAGGCCGACCGGCACGGACAGACCGCGGTATTCGCAGTGAGCAGCCTCGTGAGTTGTGCTGCCCTGGTCGCGGTTGCTGCCCGATCGAGCCAGCTCTGGCAGGTCGGCGCCGCGGTGGCGATCGCCGGCGGAACGAAGCCTCCGCTGGAAGCCGGTCTCAGATCGCTGTGGGGGATGGGCCCCGGCTCCGTGATGCCGACCCGCGACCACCAGCGCACGGCCCTGGCCCTGGACGCCTCAAGCCAGGAAATGATCTACATCGCCGGACCCGTCATCGTCGCGGGCATCGCCCTGGCGGCCTCCCCGTCCGCGGCGCTGCTGGTGACGGCAGTCCTCGCCATCACAGGCACCGCGTCGGTCGTCACGACACACGCTTCCCGTTCCTGGACTCCCGTCGACAAGCGCCGGGGCGACTGGCTGGAACCGCTCAGGTCCCCGCATCTGCGCACCCTGTACGCCGCGATGGTCTGCATCGGCGTTCCGATCGGCGCCATCACACCCCTCGCCATCACGGCCGCCACCAAATACCACACGCCCTGGCTGGCCGGAGGGCTCCCCGCAGTCCTGTCCGCCGGCGCCGTCCTCGGCGGCCTGGTCTACGGAGCCTGGTCCTGGCCCGGCACCGCACCTTCGCAACTGATCGTTCTTTCGGCCCTGTTCAGTGCGGGCTGGCTCGTCGTGATCGTGGCAGGCGGCCCCACCACGGTGTTCACCGCGACTGCCGGCACCGGTCTGTTCATGGCGCCGCTCCTTGCCGCCGCATTCGCGATGACCGGGACACTCGCCCCACGAGGCACCGCCACCGAGGCGCAGGCCCTGCTCGTCGCCGCCCTCGATGTCGGCTGCGCCCTGGGCACCGCTGCCGTCGGCGTCCTGCACGCCTTCTTCCTCCCCGCCACCACGGCAGTTGGCGTACTGATCCTGCTCACCGCGCAACGGCGGTCGGCCCAGGCCGACGACCACGCTCCGCACGTTCACGCACACCCCGTACCTCCCCTGGAGGCGACCCTGTGAGCTCCTTCCACCTGACCCGCACCCTGCCCGAGGACGCCACCGAGGCCGCACTGCGTGCCGACGTCCTGCACGGCCTGACCTGCTCGCCCACGACACTGCCTCCCAAGTGGTTCTACGACGCACACGGCAGCATGCTCTTCGACAAGATCACCGAACTGCCCGAGTACTACCCCACCCGGGCGGAGCGCGAGATCTTGGCCGCCCAGGCCCCCGAGATAGCCCGCGCGACCGGCGCGCGCACCCTCGTCGAACTCGGCTCGGGCTCGTCGGAGAAGACCCGTCTGCTCCTCGACGCACTGCCCGGACTGCACACCTACCTGCCGGTCGACGTCAGCGAGAGCGCCCTCACCCAGGCCGGACACTTCCTCATCAGCGAGCGCCCGGACCTGAACATCCACGCTCTCCTCGCCGACTTCACCGCGCCGCTTCACCTGCCCCACACGCCGGGCCCGCGGCTGGTGGCGTTCCTCGGCGGAACGATCGGCAATCTGCTGCCCGCCGAACGCACCGCGTTCCTCACCTCTGTCCGCGCCTGGCTGGAGCCGAGCGACGCGCTGCTCCTCGGCACGGACCTGGTCAAGGACGAGTCGGTGCTCGTCGCCGCGTACGACGACGCGGCCGGAGTCACGGCCGAGTTCAACAAGAACGTCCTGACGGTCGTCAACCGCGAGCTCGGCGCCCACTTCGACCCGGACGCGTTCACCCACATCGCCCTCTGGGACGCCGAGCACGAGTGGATCGAGATGCGGCTGCGTTCGCGGACCGAGCAAACCGTGAAGACCCCCGCCCTCGATCTCGCCGTCGACTTCACCGAGGGCGAGGAGCTGCGCACCGAGATCTCGGCGAAGTTCCACGAGGACGGGGTGCGCAGCGAGCTCGCTGCCGCCGGGTTCGACCTGATGCGGTGGTTCACCTCGCCCGGCGAGCTCTACGGACTCGCCCTCGCCGCCCCGTCACGATCTGCGCCGGCACTACGCCCGGCGGCCGACCGCATCACCGCCTGCGTCCGCTGACACCGCCCGGCTACCCAACTCATCCCCAGTCTGGAGTTGCAGATGGACACGTCCTCGCTCACCGTCACCTCGCCGCTGCGCGCAGCGGCCGTACTTTCCGGCGGCCGCGTCGCTGTGGTCGCCCCGTTCAGCTCCGGCCGCTACTACCGGGCGGAATTCGTGCACCGGGGATGGGAGTGCGTCGCGGTCAGCCCCGCAACGGCAGCACTGCCTCCCCTTTACCAAGGTGGCATCGCGCCCATCGGCTACCAGGGCGTCGTCACCCACAACGGAGACCTCAACGCGACCGCGCAGACCCTGCGCGCGCTGCGCGTCACCGCGGTGGTCGCCGGTACTGAAATCGGGGTTCCGCTCACGGAGCAGCTCGCCTCGCGCCTGGACCTTCCTGGCAACGATCCGCGTACCTCCCACCTGCGGCGGGACAAGGGCGCCATGGCGGCCGCGCTCATACAGGCTGGCCTGGACGCACCCCGCAGCCTGAGCGCCGACCGGCTCCAGGACGCACTGTCCTGGGCCCAATCCCTCCCGGACGTAGAGGACTTCGTGGTGAAGCCGGCCGACAGTGCGGGATCCGACGGTGTCGCCTTCTGCGCCGGCCCCGACGACATCCGGGCCGCTTGGACCAAGCTCCACCTG
This sequence comes from Streptomyces sp. NPDC005195, assembly GCF_040608315.1. Taxonomy (NCBI): domain Bacteria; kingdom Bacillati; phylum Actinomycetota; class Actinomycetes; order Kitasatosporales; family Streptomycetaceae; genus Streptomyces; species Streptomyces sp. NPDC005195. The sequence goes on along the minus strand of NZ_JBEXHZ010000027.1, from coordinate 28,504 downwards.
GTCCCCAATGCGATGGGCGGCCTCAACAATCACTTGATCATTCAGGAGCGGCTCCGCGGCACGCAGTACGTCGTCAACAGCGTCTCGGCCACGAACCTGCGGGGTACTGCCCGGCACACGGTCACCGAGTGCTGGGCCGACCGCCGCACGCCCGGCACCCACCTCTACGACCGTCTCGACCTCCTCCACCGCAACCGGCTCGTCCCGCGCGTGCTGACGGACTACACCGTGCGCGCCCTCGACGCCCTCGGCATCATCAACGGGCCCGCCCACACCGAGGTGATGTACGTACCCGGCCGCGGCCCGGTGATGATCGAGACCGGGGCCCGACCGGAGGGCTTCTACGATCCGCACTCCATGCGCGAGGCGACGGGCAGCGACCACATCCGCGACGCCGTGCACGCCGTCGTCACCGGCAAGCCCCGCCGGCTCGCCGCGGACCGGCCGCGTGCGACCGTTGCGAGGGTCTCGCTGATCGCACCGTACGACGGCATCCTCGACCCAGTTCTCGTGAACACCCTGCTGGACCTGCCGACGGTCCGCGGCCATGTCGGCAACCTCGTGCCCGGCGGGCGGATCAAGCGCACCGTCGATCTGCTGACCTCGCCGGGGCGCCTGACGCTCGCGGCAGAAGACCCGCGGGAGATCGACCACGATCACGCGGCCATCCGCGGACTTGAGGATTCGGGCCTCTACCTGGGCGGCCCGCGATGAGCCCCCGCGCCTTCGCCGAGCAGGGCGCCTTCGCCGCTCTGCCTTGGGCGCCGCTCGGGACGGATCAGGCCGGTGCGGGATCACGTCTGCACCAGGTCATCACCGCGGCACAGGCACAGGACCGGTGCGCGCTCGGCACGTATCTGCCCGTGGGCTATCCGAACCGGCTCACCAGCATGGATGCGCTGCATCTGCTCGCGCAGTCCGCCGATGTGATCGAACTGGGCATCCCGTACGCCGGGGGAGTGCTCGACGGTCCGGTCATCCAGCAGGCCTCCCAGACCGCGCTGGACGCGGGCTTCCGCATCGAGGACGTCTTCGCCGCGGCACGCGAGCTGTCGTCGAGCTCACCGGCTGCGCTGGTGGCGATGTCGTACTGGCAGCCCGTGCACGCCTATGGACCGTTGCGCTTCGCGACGGCCGCGGCCGCCGCCGGCATCGACGCCGTCCTGATCCCCGACCTGCCCATAGAGGAAGCGACACCGTGGCTGGCCGCCGCCTGGGCCACCGGACTCGGCGCCATCCCCCTCGTCTCCCACCGCACCCAGCAGGACCGCCTGGCCCGCACCGTCGCCGCGGCCACCGGCATGCTCTACGCAGCTGCCACCGACACACCGACCGGCAACCTTCAGCCCGTCAGCCCCCGCCTGGCCGACTTGATCACCCGCATACGCAATCTCACCAGCCTGCCGGTGGCCACCGGGATCGGGATCTCCACACCCGCACAGGCCCGCACCGCGGCCATCTGGGCCGACGCCGTGGTCGTCGGCTCCGCAGTCATCCGTCGCATGCAGGCCAACCCGCGCGCGCAGACCGCCGCCGCCGCGGCCGCCGTCGGCCGCGACTTCGCCGCCGCCCTCCGCCCCCGAACCCACCACACCACCACCGGCGAGGGCGAGGTCACCAGATGACACTGTGCCTACGCGAGTACCGCGGGCCGGATGCCATGGAGCTCCTCACCCGCCAGTGGCGGGAGCTGTATGCCCAAGACCGGCTGGCCACCCCCTTTCAGTCCTCGGGCTGGCTCATAGCGTGGGCCCGGCAACTCCCCTGCACTGCGACACCGCTGGTCCTGGCCGTCATCAGTCCGACCGGACGGACCCTGGCCGCTCTGGCGCTGGCCCGGCACGAGGACGGGCCGCGACCACGCATCGTCCCGCTGTCGTGGCCGCACGCGTGGTCCGTGCACCCCGTCGGCCCGCACGCAGACGACCCCGACGTCGCCCACGCTCTCGCGTTCCATCTGCTGCTCGTCGCCGAACACGACCAGACCGACGTCGACATGCGGGCGGTTCCGGCCGACAGCACACTCGGTCGCTCGCTGAGCACCGTCGCCGGCGACATCTCATGGACTCGCACCATCCCGACATCCACCGTCGTGCCGCTGCCCGCCCTCTCCGACCTTCTCCCGCCTTCCATCCAGCGCGAGCACGCCCGCAGGCGCCGGACCTGGACGCGCCTCTCCGCCGACCGCACGATCACCTATACCCGCACGCGGCACCTCCAGGACCTCCTGACGGCGGTCGAATTGTGGGCTGAGCTTCAGCACGACCAGAGTCCGCCGCAGGACGGAGCGGATGACACGGCATGGGGAGCCGTACTGGAGGACCTCGGCGCGGCGAACGCCTCCATCGCCGCACTCAGCGTGGACGACACCACGGTCGCCGCCCAAATGTGCCTGACCCGCGGCCACCACTGCTACACCCTCCCCCTCGCCACCCATCCCGCCGCCCGACACCTGGCCCCCGGCCACGCCCTGCTGCGCCACCTCGTCGACGACCTGACCGACGACGGGATCCGCACCCTGCACCTCGACCCCACCACCGGCCGGACGCACGCGAGCAGAGGCCAGTACGGGCCACCACGCCCAGCAGGTCGGGCTGCGGTCTTCAGCCCTGTCAGTCCCGCGGCCGCGTGAACCGCCCGGCCGCAGCACCGGGTTCCAGGAGGAGGAACACCCGCATGACCACCCCGACCCCCCATTCTGGCGACGACGAGTTCGTGCCGGAATACGTGGCACCGGCCTGGTACACCACCCAGCCCTGGAACGGAATCGCCGCAGCGAACACGCCGATCCCCTGGCACGCCCTGGGCCGGACAGCACCGTCAGAATCCGGCTGCCACAGCTGCCAGGCACACCCGGTCACCCGCACGGAGATCAGGTCCCACACCGGGCTGATCCTGTGGGGACAGACCCGCACCGTCAACCAGCCGCTGTGCCGTCAGTGCGGCATCGCCCTGGTGCGCACCATGACGACCAGGACCCTGTGGCAGGGCTGGTGGGGACTCCTCAGCCTCTTCTTCCACACACCCGCAGCCCTGCTCCAAAACCGTGCCGCCCACCGGCAGTTCACGGCGCTGCCCGCCCCGACGCCGCCGCCCGGAAGGAAATCCCTCAAACCAGGAAAGCCCGTGCTGCTGCGGCCGCAGGCCTACATCGCGCTCATTCCCCTCGCCGGGGCCGCGGTGCTCATCGCCCTCCTCGTCGCGGGATAGGCCCAACAACGGAAAAGGGGCGGTCCACGGCCAGCAGGCCGAGCCGCCCCACAGCCGTACGGCCTGGTGGCGACCAGGCCGACTGCCGTCCAAACGCCAGCGCGAGGGTCGCACCCCTCCACCAGCAACGCACCTAAGACCTTCCGGACCTGACCTTCCAGCCTCGTGCTGTCACGGGGCGAGCCCCGAGACGGATTCCATCATGCCCGACCACACCGCCGACCGCCACGCCTCCCGAAAACACGACTACAACACGAACTCCGCACCCTACAGGGAGACTTCGCCGACTACTGCGGACCGGCGCTTCGCGCTGATCACCGAACGGGAAGCCCAGGAGATCGGATCCACCGCCTCACGCCAGCTCCGCCGCGCCGACACCTTCCTCGCCGCAGCCCGGCACATGGTGCGGCACCATCCCAAAGCGGGAGCAACGACTATCCGCCTGGCGACCGCGTTCGCCGCGCGCATGCACCGCAGCCGCCACGGCCACATCGCCTTCAACCTCGACGGGACGGTCGCCGAGCTCGCTCTCAGCCGCCGCACGATCCTCAACCATGCCCGCTACCTGCGCGAGCTCGGCCTCCTCGCCTGGGTCGAGCACGGCTCGAAACGCAACATCCTGCGCACGCGACGCGGTGACACTTTCAGCCCTGGCGACGGCTACCGCGGCACTGCCACCATCTACGCGCCTGTCGCCCCACCCGCCTGGGACCACGCCCAAGGCCACCGCATCAGCGACACCGGCTACCGAGCCCGCCTGATCGGCTACACGGACAAGGGGCGCGCCCGAGCCGTCTCAGCAGCCCGATCAGAGGCACGACGAGCACGCCGGACGGCGGGTCGGCGCTGCACCCCTTCTGTTGTGGTCACCTCAGCTCCATCTCATCTGCAGGTAGACGTGGGGGAGAAGAAGAACACGGGACGCACCCAAAGGCAGACCGCTGCTCACCGCAGGCCCCGCATGCCGTTCACGGCCCTTGAGTGCCAGCAGGCCATCGCGCTCACCGAGCAGGTCCAGCGGGAGGTGTGGTGGCTCTACACCGCCTGCTCACGCCGCATCGCCTACGTCCTGCGCCCGCTCATCAGCGCCGGTTGGACCGCCGTGCAGGTCGCGGCCGAACTCGCCACCTGGGGTGTCCCCGCGTACCTGAAAGATGCCGCGGCCTATGTGTGCCACGAACTGCGCCGCCGGCAGGAGCGCGCCGAGCTCCCGCCTACTGAGCCCGCCGCCCGTGACCTGCCCGGAGACGACGGATCCCGCTACGAGGCCATGCTCCGTGAACGCGCCGGGCAGTCCTCTGCCTTCTGGCGATACGCAGCGCAGACCCGGTCCGCGCTGCGGGACGAACTCGCCCGCTGGCGACGCCACCGGCGTGAGCAGGAGACCCGGCACGTGTACCGGCCGATGCTCCGCGAACCCGAGGAAGTCTTCTTCGCATCCCTGCCGGCTGAGACCTGGGCCGACGCACCCACCCCGAGAGAGATCTACCAAGCCCGTGCCCTGAGAGAGCAACCGGGTCACGGGCGCGGCCTCGCGGCTGCCGACAGTGCGTGGCTCAGCAGCCTTCACGAGCACGCGAAGGCGGCGCGGGCGTGTGACGCGCTGCGCGAGAGGTGGTCGGAAGAGTGGCGGCAGGATTCCATCGTCGGCTGCGAAGTGGATCCGCGTTAGCCTCCATGATCAGAGATCAGGGAGGCGGCAGGGGAGCGCACGGTGCAGGGTGAGTGGCTGGACGATGAGGCTCTGCGTGCCGCGGTTCGCGAGTGGGAGGATGCCGAGGAGTTCGACGCCTACCGCGTGCAGTGGATGCTCGACCAGGCAGCGGCAGGTCGGGTGACCCCGACAGGCGACGACAGGAAGCTGTTCGCCCTGGTGGAACTGCTGAAGTCGCAAGGCCGACAGGCCTCACCGGAGGGGCGCCAGCGGGCCTTCAACGCAATGTTGACCGAGGCAGGCAAGCGCAGCGGGGGCGACGGACAACGTGACCCCGCCCGCATCGAGCAGACGCACCAGGCCGCATTGGCAGCTTTCCGGGCATCCCTTGACCAGCAAAGGCCGGACGGTGACGCCTGAACCGCCTCGTAGAGGTGGCCTCACCTCGTTCACACAACAGGCGCTCCGCCCAGGCTGCTGCGACGACTCCGCGGTTCCCTCTGACGTTCAATGGGTCCGGTCAGAACACCGCGTTTCTGGCACGAGCCTCATGATGGCTCCTTTGGATCGCTTCAGGCGGCATTGCGACTGCGGAAGTGCCGTCGTACGAGATCGAGGGTTCCGCCGCCCAGGCGCAGCCGGGGCACTGTTTCCGGGGGGAACCAGGCGAGCATGACGCCTTCGGTGAGGGGGAGCCGGGCGGGGTCGCCGTTCCAGCGGGCAGCGTAGATCTGGACGGGGATCGCCAGTCCGTCCGGGGTGATGGCTTCCTCGGTCGCGAACATCTCCAGGTGCTGGGGGACGAGGCCGGCTTCCTCTTTCAGTTCGCGTCGGACGGTGTCTTCCAGGGTCAGGTCCTGGGGTTCGCGATTGCCGCCGAGCAGGGCCCAGCATCCTGGTGCCCAGATCCCCTCGCGCATGTCCCGCAGGTGCAGCAGGTACTCGCCCTGGTCGTTGTAGATGACCACCGAGGCGTTGAGCGGGACTGCCTGACCGTCGAGGTTCTTGAGTGTGAGGGCCGCCGGCCTGGCGGTGAACTGCTCGGCGGGCCGCCACGTCGCCTCGCCCGCAGGCCTGGGAGTCCTGCGGGTGCTCGGCGCAAGGTAGAAGGCGAAGCAGACGTCGGCGTGAAGATTCCCGGCGGCGTCGATGCTCACGGTGATGTCGGTGGGGGAGTTCGTGTGTTCAGGGGTGAGACACAGTGCGGCGGGCTGGATCTGGGCCTGTTCCTGGACGGCGCGGATTGCGGTCGCGAGCAGGCTTCGGTCGTCGGGGCACCAGGCCGTGGACGGCGTTTCGGGCACGTCCTGTGCCGCGGCCGGGACGTCCAGGACACAGCGGTTCTGGTCGATCACCAGGGCCGTGCAGGAGATGGACAGTCCGTCGGCCTCCGTGGCGTCAGCGTCAGTGTCGAGTGCTGTCGTCAGCGCCTCGAGTCGGCTCTTCTCCGCGGGATGGCGTGAGAGGTAGGCCAAGAGCACGGGCCGGAGAGCGGATCGGCTGGACACGAGTGAACCTCACGGTGCGTGGCGGCGGGGACGGCTGGTGACCAGACACGCCCGGCTGTCCCGGGGAACGTATCGTCCCATGGCGGATCTTTCACGTGGGCGAAACTCGGCCGGACCGCCCTCGAAGGGGGGCAGGCTCGGTGGCCAGCCGGGCGTGGAGATGCGAGTCGTGCCGGACGCCGTGCCCGTCGACGGTCGCCTGCCGCATCGTGCCCTCCAAAGTGAGAGCCGCTTTACCGGCGACGGTGCACGAGGCGGGATTGCCGACGGTGTGGTGCAGTTCGATTCGGTGCAGGCCCAGACCGTTGTCGGACGTGGGGGACAGGGCCCATGCGGCGGCGGTGATCAGGGCTCCTGCGGCCATGCCTCGGCCGCGCGCCCATGGGGCGATCCAACTGCCGACGACGGCGTTGCCGTTGTGGATGCTGCGCAGCCCGATGTAGCCGTTCAGGGCGTCTGTGGCGCTGTCGGCGATGGCGAAGACGGGGATGCCGGCGGCCCAGGATGTGATGCGGACCTGGAGCCAGCGGGCGGGGCACTCAACGGGGGGAACGGCACGCAGGCCGGCTCCGATGGCCCAGCGGGCGATCTCGGGATCTGCGAGAGAACGGGCGATCTGAGGTTCGTCCGCAGGTGTGAAGGGGCGAAGCGTCAGCCGTTTTCCGTGCAGGTGGGGCGGCAGCGTGGTGCCGGGCATGGGGAGACTCCCGTCTCGAGGTCGGTCAGGGGCGGGTGCGGGTCGACAGCACGGCGGTGTACTTGGTGAGGTAGACGTCGGGCCGGTACTGCAGGCGGTCGTGGTCGATCGGGTCGCCGAACAGTCCGTTGAGAGCCTGTTCGACCAGGTCGGCGCCGGTGATCTGGCTGAGTCGGTATCCGGCGGCGAGACGGGAGTTGATCTCGGTCATCACCACCGGGCGGGCATCGCTGTCGTCGGTGAGGCAGCCCTGCACGTCGCAGGGTCCGGCGGCGCCGACGGCGCCGAGCGTGGCGCGGACGAGATCGGCGGCCTGCGGGTGGTGGAAGGTGGCGGCGACCAATGACGCGCCGCCGTGGACCAGCAGCCGTTTGCGCAGGATGACGGAGGCCTGCCCGCTACGGTCCACCAGGCAGTCGGCGCTGAACTCCTGCCCCCGGACGCGCTCCTGGACAATCGGATCGGCGACCAGTTCGCACAGAATTTCCGCCTGCCGCCTGGTGTGGCAGAAGTAGACGTCTTTGGCGCCCTGTCCGCGGCGGGGCTTGACGACGAAATCACCGGTGTCGGGCAGTAGGTGCACGTCGGCGGGGAGCACCGTGTCCGGGATGGGGATCTTGTGGGCGGCGGCTATCTCGTAGAAGCGGGCCTTGTCGATCGAGGCAGTTGCGGCCGCGCGGGACGGCAGCCGGTGCGGACCCCTGCCTCGGCAAGCGCGCCCTGAAGTGCGATCAGCTTCGGCAGTTCATGCTCGACGGTCGAGATGATGCCCTCGGGGCGGAAGCTGCGGACAAGTGCCCACAGGTCGTGTTCGTAGGCGGCCGAGTCGGCGCGGGAGACGACGCGGGTGCTGATGCCGGGGATGAGCAGGCCGGGCGCCAGCGGGTTGGAGTCGGTGCCCAGCACCCACGTTCAATAAGGATCTTGTCTGACGGAGGTGCCCGGGATGGAGAACACCGCGCCCGCACGCCGGGACGTCCCCCGGGCACTCACAACAGAAGCGGCGAGCTGACCAGCCGCCAGGCGAACACCGTCGAATACATCACCGAATCAGTGCGTCGGCAGGGCAACCCGCCCTCGATGAGGGAGATCGGCGCCGCGGTACACCTCGCCAGCACCTCCTCCGTCGCCCACCAGCTGATGGCCCTGGAACGCAAGGGCGTCCTCTACCGCGACCCGCGGCGCCCCCGCGCCTACCGCGTACGCCCGTCATGGGCACCCGAACTCGGCGACCGCAGCACCGACCCGGTCGACGTCCCGCTCGTCGGACGCATCGCGGCCGGAGCGCCCCTGCTCGCCGAGGAGATGGTGGAGGACGTCTACACCCTGCCCCGCCAGGTCGTCGGCGACGGTGACCTGTTCGCCCTGACGGTCTCAGGTGACTCGATGATGGACGCCGCGATCTGCGACGGCGACATCGTCACCGTCCGCCGCCAGGACAGCGCCGACCACGGGGACATCGTCGCCGCACTCCTGGAGGACGAGGCCACCGTCAAGGTCCTGCGTCGCGAGGACGGCCGGGTGTGGCTGGTGCCACGGAACCCGGCTTACGAGCCGATTCCTGGCGATGACGCGCAGATCCTCGGCAAGGTCGTCGGCGTCTTGCGCCTGCTCTGACAAGACCGCCGTTTCCCGCGCTCGGCCAGGTGGGCTCGACTGCCTGACCCTGTCCCGTCCAATCACGTTCCGGCGCGCTGCGCTGTCGCCGGCCACCGGCGTCCGTATTGTCACATGTGCCCGGCTCGATGACAGGACGGCCGGTCATGCGGTCCCGCGCTCCGTTCGCACGCCGCGCGGGACCGCCCACACCGTCTGCATCCCGACCGGGTCGACGAGCGCGGAGCGAGCGGTGGCCGCTTCCACGTTGCTGGCCTGTAGAAGCCTGGGACGTTGTCAGTCGTGCCCTCTACTGTCTGGGCATGCCCACACCCCTGCCCGTCCCCGAGGGCGCGAGCTGGATCCTGCAGATCACGATCACGTCCGCGCAGGCGGCGAAGGCTCAGTGGAACGCGCAGTTGGACGCGCTCCGCCCGATCGCCGGATACGACGAGGCGACACAGACGTGGTCCGCTCACATAGGCGCGCTCAACCTGGCCGGACTCGGCGTTCTGCAGACCTTGTTCGATACGGCCCGCACCTACGGAACAGAGGTGCGCCTTGCACCGGTGCCTGTGCCGGAGTGGTGGAGGGGCCCTGTCTTCACCAGCGACTCCGAGATCGCTGCCCTGCTCCGGGCTGAGGCCGATGAGGGCCGGCCGCTGGGGCACCTTCCGCTCGCCTGACCGTCTGGCCTCGTACGGCCGGTGTCTGAGCCGGCCGCTTGCTCTGCACCCCAGTCGCGAGGGCGGCCGGGTAGATGACAGGGCTTCCGTACCGGGTGCGGGCCCGGTCGGCGACGGCTTCGATCGACAGCGGTTTCTCGTCACCGCTGGCGAGGGTGAGTTGCCGGGTCGCTCCCTCAGCCGGACTCAGAGCATCCGCGCGCAGCGCGAGATCGGCGGGGTCTGCGTGGAAGCCCGGACACCGGCGACAAGCACCTTCTGCCCGGGGACCATCGCGCGCAGGTGCGCGGCGTCGGTCGCGCCGAGCTCGTTGAGCAGCCGGTGGTGGTGGTCCATGAGGTGGTGGGTGACGTCGATCTACTGGGGCAACTACACCTGGCAGCCCCTGCCCGGCGGAGGCCATCGCGCGATCCCGGACTGCCGCACAGTCCTCGAGCGCCTCCGTGAGATGGCACAAGGCCGCAGGCTCGAGTCTTGCGACGGGGGGCTCGTAGCCGAACTCGCGGGGACCCAGTTCGGCGGGTACCGGGACGAGGTCTGGTTCATCCGGTGCCGCCGAAACAAGGAGCGAGATCTTTCCCGGCTGATCACGCTGTCAGTGCCCGATGGCAGCATGGTCGGTTCGCCCGCCTGCACACCGCAGACCGGGACTACTCAGAAATATGGAGCAAGCAATGAACCGGAGCGAACTGGTGACTGCGCTGGCGGAGCGCGCGCAGGTGACCCGTAAGGACGCCGACGCGGTGCTGACCGCCCTCGCCGAGAGCGTCGGCGATGTCGTCGCCAAGGGCGACGAGAAGGTGAGCATCCCGGGCTTCCTCAGCTTTGAGCGAACGCACCGTGCCGCGCGCACCGCGCGCAACCCGCAGACCGGTGAGCCGCTGGAGATCCCGGCCGGATACAGCGTCAAGGTCTCCGCCGGTTCGAAGCTCAAGGAAGCCGCCAAGGGCAAGTAGCCGCTGTCTTCTCGGTACTGGCGCCCGGTACGGCGTCATGGGCGGGACAGAACGGATGCCGGGTGTCGTTCGGGCCGCGGACGGCACCCGGATCCGTTCCGAGGATTCGCCCGCTCCTTCGCCGAGTTCGTCACCGAGCTCCAGTACCGGGGGAGGCCGATCGAGCACCCGGCGGAGGCCTCGGGCGCAGGGCAAGCGCGCAGAGTACGCGTGCGAGAGGCTCCCGATTCACAGCCACCCCTCAGTTTGCTCAGGACCTTTGTGGAAGATCTCAGGGGTCGGGATCGGCTGATGACCGACTACCGCGGGGTGCCCCTTGACGAGGTGCTCCGGCGCTACACGCAGGCATCCCTCGCGGCGGAGAACCTTGCAGACGAGCTGGGCTCGGTCTCCCTCGCCATTGAGCACCCGGTCCACCACGAGGCGTCCGACAAGCACAGGCAGGCGGCCGAGACCCGCTCGCCCAGCTCGCCACAGACCTCAAGTACCAGGGAATCGAATACCCGCTGGACGCCTACCGCATCTGCAGCTTCCTCACCCGCGTGGCAGGGGAGATGACGACGGCACTGAACCTGCTCAAGACCTCCGCGGAGAGCCGTCAGAACAAGGAACCGGTCGATCGCGAGTCACTCGACACTGCAGCACAGCGGTACGCCGGCACATCCGCAACGGCCGGACAACTCGCCTTCGCCTTGAACAAGGCCTTCTCCGCCATCGGGCACCTCGTCTACAGGGAGGCGCAGGACGATCAGGAGCCGGCATCACCGGCCTGACTCTGCCCCGCCAGGGCTGCGTTCGTCAGAGGACGCGGTGAACCGAGGTCGGGGCCGAGGCGCGGCCCCGACCTTTGCCATACCGACCCGTCGTGCGAGGCTGCCGTCCATGAACTCCCCGCATCCCCGCTCACCTGCACAGACGTTTCTAATTTAGTGACATGCGCTCAGTGAATGCATGACTTCAGCTATTTACGTGAGTGAGATTTGGTATTCTGTGGGGGAGTTGAGTACCGGGAGGGTGAGTGAGCCAGGCACCGCAGTCTGAGTCCGGGATGAACGCGACTGACGCTCGCAGAGACTTGTACGCGCTGGTCAAGCACGTCGAGGATGAGGGTGTCACCACTCTGATCTCCCGTGGCTCGAAACAGGAAGTCCGTGTTCTCCTTGCCCCGCTCGACCGGTTCCCCGCTGCGCGGAGGGCCGGCGCCTTCCCCTCCTGGGTACTGAGCGCGGCGCAGAAGGAGTTCGGCGTCCTGGTCAGCCGGGCAGCTGGCGGCCAGCCCCAGGTGCTGCGCCGCAGCAGCACACCCGTCGCGGTCCTGCTCCCTGCCGACGGCCCGATCAGCAGCACCCCAACCGACCCGGCCGCGAACCATGCGGCGACCGCAGGAGGCGCGGTGACCAGCCAGCCCAGTCCCACCCGTGATGCCGGGCGCCGGCTCGCCACGCTCGGCGACGCCCTCGGCGACGTCATCACCCCCGGTACGGCCCCCGGCCTGTCCTTCGGGCTGGCCGGCCTGGACACGGCGACCGGCGGTCTGCACCCGGGCCGGCTGGTTCTGGTCGCGGCGCCGCCGCAGGTCGGCGGAAGTCTGATCGGTCTCGCGGCCGCCCGTCACACCGCGTTCGACCTCAACCACCGTGTCCTGTACGCGGCGTCGGGCCCTAACCGTGCGGACATCACCCGCAGGATCATTGCCGCGGAGGCCGGCGGCGACTACGCCCGCCTCAAGAGCGGCGCTCTCACCCCGCATGAGCAGGAAGTCGTCGAACAGCTGAGGCACGCGCCGCTGCTCATCGACGACGGCAGCGACCTGACCGCGGAGGCCATCGCCGAGACGGTCCCCGTTGCCGGGGACCTGGCGCTCGTCGTCGTCGACCGTCTGCAGCGGGCCCGCAACCCGCGCCTGCCGCTGTCCGGCGACCATCTCCCGGCCGCCAGTCAGATCCTGCGGGAAATCGCCAGCAGCCAGAATGTGCCGGTCCTAGCAGTCCTGGACACCGATGATCCTGCCATCGTCGACCTGCTGGACGCCGACGTCGTCCTCACCCTCACCGCACACCCCGACACCGGTGAAACCAGCGTCACGGTCGCCGAACGGGACCTGGGCATCATCGGCCACGCCCGCTTGCGCCCCGACCTCGCACACGCTCGCTTCCTCGACACCAGCACCGCGGCGCCCGCGGCCGCCGATGTCGCGGCGGCTGGCAGCCAGGCGGCCGGAGACGTCATCGGCACCGGCGTCGACCATGAACTGGCCGCGGCCGCGCTGCCCTTCACCTCCGGCGCCCTGCAGGGCCTGCCCGCCGAGGCAACCCACCTGCTGGCCGCGCTGCGCACCGCGCTTGCCGCTGGCAACATCAAGGACCTCGACGAACTCCGCACCCCGCTGCAGGCCCTGGCCGCCGGGCTCAGGCTGCCCGAGACCGCCGAGGGGCGCCGGCTCGCCGTGGCCCTGCATGCCTACAACGCGCCCACACCCGCAACGGGACCCGACGCCGCCGAGCAGCCTGCCGCCCCGGAATCCGCCCGGCCTGCCGCCGGCAGCGGTGTTGCTGAAGACGCGGACGATGAGGTCAGGCGGGATGACGATGACGGCCTGGTCCCCGGGGACGAGGAGGACGAGCCGCAGGGTGCGGTGTTCCCGGCGCTGCGGATCCTCAAGGACTCGGTGACCCGTTCGAAGATGCACCCGGTCCCGGTGATCCGCAAAGAGGACCGGGAGGGCGGCCCGTGGCCGCTGGTCAGTGAGGACATGGACGGCGAGCCCCGCTGGGTGCACCCCGAGGTCACCAGCACCCGCGTCGCCCACGTCCGGGACAACGGCAAGCGGGTGCGGCGCGACCAGCTCGAGGTACCCGCTTCGTTCGGCGACGGGGTTCTGTGTCTGATCGACCGCAACGGCTCCTTCCCGTCCGCCTGTTCGGCCGTCCCCCTCGCCCCGAACAAACTCCTGCACACCGGCGCTCTTGATGCCTTCGACCGAAGTCAGGCCGGCATCTACGAGATCGACATCCCGGACTGGAACTATCCGGAGATGCCGCACCCGCTCGGGCGGCTCACCGACCGGCCCGACGAGCAGGGCCGGGTATGGGTGACCACCCCGCACATCAAGCAGCTGGAGCGCCTCCACCGCGACGGCCACCTCACCCAGCCAGTCACGATCCACGACTCGTGGACGGGGAAGGCCAACGAGTCGCTGTTCAAGCCGTTCTATACCGCGGCCCGCGAGGCCCGCACGGAACTCATCCAGGCCGGCGGCGAGCCGTACAAGAACTACAAGACCCGCCTGTCCATCGCGCTGCGTCTGCTGTGGCCCAAGCGGCCCGAGTCCCGGTCGCCGTTCTGGCGGCCGGACTGGCGCATGAGCATGGTCGCCGAAGCATCCGTCCGCCACTGGCTCAACGCCTTCAAAGCCGTCCAGGAAGGCCACACCCTCATCGCCCTGCGCAACGTCGACGCCGCCATCTTCTGGACCCCAAAAGACACCCCGCCCAGCACCTACCGCATCGGCACCGGCTTCGGCGAGGTCAAAGCCAAGTTCATCCAGTCCGGCGAGTTCATCCCGGAAGGTGACGACTGATGGCCGGCCCCACCGGACACGGCCACTCCCTCGGCGCCGCCCTGGGCGACCTCCTGCGCGCCCAGGTCACCCCTCGCCACCGCCTCGCCTCCTACAGTGCCAAACACTGGCACGCCCAGCTCAGCCAGCTCACCGGCACCCGCCGCGGATACGAAGCCCTTGACGCCGCCGGCCTCGACGTCCGGCCCGACACACTGATCAAGTGGCTGTCGGACTCCGAGTACAACGTCCGCCGCAGCTACCGCGACCTCATCCACACCGCCTACGAGAACGTCGCCATCGTCCCCGCCGACCCCCTCCCCGACACCGTCAAGGACGGCCAGTTCGAGATCACCGGCCTCGTCAAAACCGGCAACGACGAACGCGAACGCGGCACCCGCCGCGCAGCCCCTCTGCGCATCGACGCCGGCCGCGGCGACTGGAGTGCCATCGAAGCCCTCTGGCTCGCCGGCGACCTGCGCGACGACGACTTCGAAGACCGCTTCATCGACGACATCATCGTCGCCGACATCGGCGAAGGCACCGACGGCTGGGAATTCAGCGGAAGCGCTTACGCCGTCGAACTCCGGTGACAGACATTCCTATTGCCGGTGAGTCAAGCGGTGGTAGCCCGAGCGAAGCCGCTCCGCTCACCTGCGCGGAGATGCAGCTGTGCGAGTCCAGCTTCAGTCCCGCCCTCCGCAAGAGTGACGCGGCCACTGCAGCCGGTCACCGGGCAGCGCAGCGCGAGGCAGGGCAACGCGAGAGTCTCTCTGGCCACTCGGCGGGCTGGCCTGTCCCTCCTTCCTGCCTATACGCATCTGCACCGGCAGGCGGCTGCGGGTACCGCGACGGCAGATTGCCTGGTCCGGGTCGAGAGCAGCACTCCCCGCGCCCGCATCCAGCCGCCGGGGCCTCTTATGGCGCCGAGGGATGAAGGGGAGGGCAGGGAACGTCAACCCGCTCTGGAGCCGATGCAGGTCTCCTATAAAGAACTCCCAACGAAATGGGTGGTGGGGAGGGTTAGGCTCGGTGGCCATGAGTCAGAGTGGTTCGCAAGCGGCAGCATTCTTCCGGGACGTCCGTCAGAGCGGAGTGGTCTGGCTTGTCCGGGATGACGATGGAAGTCCAACGTCACTCTCCTCGGATGGCACACGGAGTCTTCCCTTCTGGTCGACCTCGGCCCGTGCCCAGAGGGCGGCGAAGATCTGGGGGCATGATCTGCGGGTCGAATCCGTGTCCTTGGAGGACTGGCGCGCCCGTGAACTTCCCGACGTTGCTCGGGAGGGACTCATGGTCGGCATCAACTGGAGCGGGCCGCGCCTCGTCGGCTGGAGCTTCACCCCGACGGAAGTTCTCAACCGACTGGCGGCGGCTGACCAGTCGCGGGGTCGCTCGGCAGAGCGCGCAGTCGCCTCCAGCAGATGATGCCGCAGGCCAGGCTGAGGAAAGCCTCGTGGATGTCGTCGCGGATCTCCCAGCGGATGCGTAACCGGCGGAACCAGTGCAGCAGGGCGAAGCTCTGCTCGACCACCCACCGGTGGACACCGAGCCCAGAGCCGTGTCCGGTGCCTCGGCGCGCGATGACCGGGGTGATCCCGACAGCCCGGACCTGTTTGCGGTACTTGTCGTGGTCGTAACTGCGGTCGGCGTAGATGGTGTCCGGTCGTAGCCGTGGTCTGCCGCGTCGGCCCCGGACCGGTGGGACGGCCTCGATCAAAGGCATGGGTTGGGTGACGTCGTTGCGGTTTCCGCCGGTCAGTGACACTGCCAGCGGGATGCCGTGCGCTTCGGTGATCAGATGGTGCTTGGAGCCTGTTCGGGCACGGTCGACCGGGCTCGGTCCGGTTTTGGGCCGCCCTTCAGGGCCCGGACGTGGGTGAGGTGACTCCCGTGGTGTGGACACTCTGACAATGGATCTTGTAGGTCCGAGGAAGGGTGTCCTGGTGGGACGGAAGTCTCCATATCCGGTGGAGTTCAGGAACGACGCGGTGGCGTTGTACCGCGCGGGAGGCGGCAAGCGGACGTATGCCGCGGTCGCCGCGGATGTCGGGGTGACCGGCGAGACGCTGCGCAGTTGGGTCCGGCAGGCCGACGAGGTCGCCGACCGTGGGCAGGTTGGTGGTGAGGAGGCGGCAGAGGATCGGGACGAGGAACTGGCGAGGCTCCGGGCCGAACTCGGCCGGTTGCGCAAGGCCGAGAAGGAGTGGGAACTCGAGCGGGAGATCCTGCGCCGGGCGGCCCAGTATTTCGCCAAGGAGATGAGGGCATGACCGGCCGCTGGGACTTCATCTCCGCCCACCGCGCCGACTTCGGCGTGCAGCGGATATGCCGGGTCCTTGAGGTCTCGCGCTCGGGCTACTACCGGTGGCTTGCCGGCGCGGAGGCCCGACAGGCCCGCCGGGCAGTCGACGACGCCCTGGTCGAGGAGATCCGCGAGATCCACGCCGATCACAAGGGCATGTACGGAGCCCGCCGCATCCACGCCGAACTGCGCGGCTTGGGACGCACCGTCAACCGCAAGCGCGTCGAACGGCTGATGCGCGTCAACGGGGTTGAGGGCCGCCATCTGCGGCGGCGCAAACGCACCACGGTCCCCGACCGGCTCGCGCCGCCGGCCCCGGACCTGGTCAACCGCGTGTTCCATGCCGGGCAGCTGGACGAGAAGTGGTGCGGCGACATCACATACGTGCAGGTCGGTGGCACGTGGCTGTATTTGGCCTGTGTCCTGGACATCTGTTCACGCCGGGTGCTCGGCTGGTCGATGGCCACCCACATGCGGACCGAACTCGTCGTCGACGCACTGAAGATGGCGGTGGCGACCCGGGGCGGCGGCGTGGCCGGGGTGATCTTCCACGCAGACAGAGGCTCCCAGTACACCTCGGGCGCGTTCGCCCAGGTCTGCGACCGTTTCGGGGTCCGCAGGAGCATGGGCCGCGTCGGGTCGAGTTACGACAACGCCCTCGCCGAGAGCTTCTGGCAGGGGCTGAAAAGAGAGACGATGCACCAGAGGCTCTTCGCGACGATCAGCCAGGCCAGGCTGGAACTCTTCCAGTGGCTGACGTACTACAACGCGCGAAGGCGCCACAGCTCGCTCGGCTACCTCTCACCCGTCGAGTTCGAACAGCAGCACCAGACAGAACGTAAACTCACACTCGCGGCATGAACCCCTGTGTCCACACTCCGGGGGTCACCTCAGGGTGAAGTTCCCCCCGCGAACTGGACAGCGGGTGTTTACGCTGCCGGGACGAGGTTCTGCCTGAGCAAGGATCTCGTTTCGAGGGGGGTGACGTACCCGTAGTCGGGGTGCCGACGGAGTCGGCTGCGGTTGTACTCGACCTCGACGTAGCGGAAAACGTCGGCCCGGGCGGCCTCGCGGGTCTCCCACATGGTCGTCCCGATCTCCGCTTTCAGGATGGCGAACCAGCTTTCCGCGGCGGCGTTATCGTAACAAGAGCCGACGCGCCCCATCGATTGCCTCATGCGCAACTTGCGTACTTCGCTGCGGAATTCGTCACTCGTGTACTCGCTGCCGCGATCCGTATGCATGACGCAATCCTGCTCCAGGCCGCCACGCCCGGCCGCCATCCGCAAGGCCGCGACCGGCAGCTCGGCGCGGTGGTGGTCGGCCATCGCCCAGCCGACCACCTCCCGCGTCGCGAGATCGATACAGGTCGCCAGATACAACTTCCCTTCCAGCGTGTTGAGTTCGGTCATGTCGCCGACGAGCCGCATCCCGGGCCGGGGCGCGGTGAAGTCCCGGCCGATCAGGTCCAGCGCGAACACCGCCCGCTTCGCCTGCCGGGTCAGGCCCCTCCGCCGGCGGCGAGTGATCCCGACGATCCGGTGCTTGCGCATCAGCCGCTCGATCTTCTTGGAGTTCACCACCCGCCCGGCCCGCCGCAGGGCGGCGTGGATCCGCGGGGCCCCGTAGGCGCCGCGAGATCCGGCGTGAAGCACCCGGATCTCGCCCAACAGCACCTCCTCGGCCCGCTCCCGCACCGTCCGGGCCGGCCGTGACGCCCTGTGCGCGTAGTAGGTGGAACGGGGCACTCCCAGCACACGGCACAGAAACGCAACGCTGTGACCTGCAGGATTACCCTCCGATGCCTTCTCCGCATCGATGAACCGACACCGTGCCACGGTGTCTACCTCATCTTGTCCTGAGCGAAGAAGGCGGTCGGTCGGGTGGCCCGGGGGAATCTCACCCCCGGGCTCCCACAGATCCCGGCGTGACAGTCTCCCGTCACCGGGCTCTTATCATCCTGGTCTTCAGGTGACGTTGACCCATTTCCAGTGTGCGAAGAATGACGGGTAGGACTTGACGACCTGGTCCCATCTCCGCGATGCCTTCTTGTAGGTCTTCAGCCGCTTGTGTTTCTTTCGGACCCAGCGCAGCAGGTAGAAGTTGATGCGCTGGAGGAGGGGATACAGTTCGGTTTGATAAAAGGCCCCGTAGTACTGCATCCATCCGCGAATGATCGGGTTGAGCCATTTCGCGAACTCGCCGAAGGAGTAGGTGACGTGCATGTGAATCCGCCAAGAGCGGACTTCCGCGCTCATCTTCTTCAGGGCACCCTTGCTGACCGCCGGGAGGAAGGACGTGAAGACCTTGCCATGGCGGTCCTGTGCCGGGCGGTTGCGGAATGTAAAGCCCAGGAAGGCGAATGAGGTGGCCGTATCATCACGGCGTCGCTCCCTTCCGCAGTACACGATCCGCGTCTTGTCCGGGTGCAGTTGGAGTCCGACCTCTGCCATTCTGCCCTCAAGTTGCGCCAGGACCTCTCGGACCTGCCGCTCCGACGAGCAGTGGATCACTGCATCGTCTGCATAGCGTTCGAACTGGACACCCGGAAAAGTCCGGGTGAGCCACATGTCGAATGCGTAATGCAGAAACAGATTCGCCAGGATCGGGGATACCGCAGATCCTTGCGGGGTTCCGCGGTCTCTCTGCTGCAAGGTGCCGTTGGGCATCAGCACGGGAGCGGCAAGCCACCGCTTCACGTACAGAATTACCCACGCGGCGTCAGTATGGGATTCCACCGTCTTTATGACCAGATCCCAGCGAACACTGTCGAAGAACTTGGCGATATCAAGGTCAATCGCCCACTTCTTCTTCCAGCACCTTTGCCGACACGCCGACACCGCGTCCAGTGCCGACCGTCCGGGACGGTAGCCGTAGGAGTCCGCATGGAACAATGGCTCCACCCGTTTCTCCAGATGCTTGGCCACCACTGTCTGGGCGATCCTGTCCGAAACTGTCGGAACGCCGAGCAAACGGACCCCGTCGCCATGCGACTTGGGAATTCCCACGCCTTTCACCGGGAGCGGAAAGTAACTTCCCGAGGACATTCGGTTCCAGATCTTGTAGAGGTTACCCTTCAGATCCTTCTCGAATTCCTCGATCGTGCAGCCATCCACCCCCGCAGCGCCCTGATTCTCCTTCACCTTCAGATACGCCTCCCAGACCTCTCCTTTCGAGATATCAAACGGCTTCCCTGTCGACTTCAGCTCGCTCACGCAGCTCCTCCCGAGCAGAACCCGGTTGACCAGACAAACGAACCACGGACAATCCGGCCCCTTCGCTCCACCCTCACCGCGCCGAGCAAGAGCTTCATCACTACTACGAACCGGTCCGCCAACACAGCTTGCATCGGTACTCAGCCTCTCGCGGGTTCTCCGCTTGAGGTTCTCCCTTGCGCGGCGTCATCCAAATCGGGCTACCGCAGCATCAAACCGTGCCTTCCCACGTTCCGCACGAGCGCCGCAGACCAGGATCACGTCGCCTCTACGCCGGGCACCACCTGGCCAGTAGATCGGGTATCCGCCAGGCTCATCCCGGGGCAAAAAGTAACCCCCGGTTTTGATGCCGCTTAATCCTTAACGACGCGTCAACAGCGTCCCCGTGAACGGGATTCGCGCTCCGTCTTCCTGATCCCCACCTGACGCCTCTTGGGCGCCTTTTCCACATCGCTCACCACGGTCGCGTCACCACTTCCGCAGCATGTGGCGGTTTGAAGCCTCCCCCCGCAGGGCGGCTCCGAAGGGCCTACCTTCATCACTCGTACAGCACCACGTTCTTTCGCTCAACTACCCATAGCGAACTCCCGTGTTCGTGGCACACCTTTTCCCAGAACCTCGATCGTGGCCTCCTGCTCGCGAACCTTCCGCCGCAGCCGGACCAACTCCTCACGCTCCGCAGTGGTCAAAGCCCCGGCGGGCCCCTCGCCGCGGTCGACCTTCGCCTGCTTCACCCACCCGCGCAGCCCTTCCGGACTCACGCCCAGATCCCTCGCGACCTCGGTGACCGTCTTCTCCGAGGACAACGCCAAGGCGACCGCGTCCCGCTTGAACTCGGCCGTGTACCGCTTGCTCATGTTGCTCTTGCTACTCACTACCTGTGAACTGCTTCCTCCGGGACCATCCATCCCAGTATCAAGCTGTCCGGCCGGCAGGGGGAACCTCACCCAGGCCGGCGCCTTCCTCACATGGCTCGCCAGCCGAGGACGCGCAATCGGGCACTGCCAGCAGGCCGACATCGACGCCTGGCACACCGAGAGCCTGGCAACCCGCCGTCCGTCCCAGTCATTCCTGCGGTGGTGCATGAAGAGCAGCCGGATGCCCCGCCTAACGCTGCCGACGGCGGTCATCACGCAGGATTCGGAACCGCTGCACCAGCACCGCCGGCTCGCGATTATCCGGCGTGTCCTCAACGACGACTCCCTGCCCCTGCGGGCCCGGGTTGCCGCCGCGCTCGTTCTCCTCTACGCGCAACCAGTCAGTCGTATCGTCCGCCTCACCGTCGACGACGTCATCGACGACGAGACTGTCGTCACCGTCCGGCTTGGAGACCCGCCGTCACCGCTGCCGGAGCCCGTCGGCAACTTGATACGGGCCTACATGCAGTCCCGCCAGCACCTGCCCTACGCCAGCAGCCGGAGCTCACAATGGCTCTTCCCCGGCCGCCAGCCCGGACAACCGATGAACCCGGTCAGCCTCCAAGTCCACCTGCGCGAGATCGGCGTCCCTCCACAGCGCGGCAGGACCTCCGCGATCCGTCAGCTCGTCCTCCAAGCCCCGGCCCCCGTCATCGCGAAAGCACTGGGCTACCACGACAAGACCGCCACCCGCCTGGTCACCGAAGCTGGCGGAACCTGGAGCCGATACGCCCCCGGTGACCACACACGGTGAGTCTGTCGCTCCACGCCAGCTGGCATGCCTCGTCACTCGGGAAAAGTGAAGCCCAGTTCGCGCAAGCGGGGCAGGCAGGATTCGAGGCACTGCTCCACCGACGCAGCATCGGTACGCACGAGGATGTCGTCACGCAACGGGGCGCCACTGGCCACGAACGTCCAGGGCTTCCGCCTCTCTGCCATCCGCTCAGCATCAGCCTTGAACAGCACAGTTATGCCCTGTTCGGCCAGCGCCTCCATGATCGCGACAATGTCCACCGATGCCCCCTCCAGAAGTGGCTCGAACACCACGGTGAACCTATCCGCCCGAGGACGGACCACGAACACTGGCCTCGCCACCCAAAGTGACCACGAGGGTTGTCCGAAGTGGAATACGCGACACCTCAACATGCGGGCCTACCAGTCCCGAGGCCGGTGTTGGAGGCGCTGTCTGAGCGGGGCAGGCTATAGGGCACGGCTGGACCCTCGACACGGAGTTCCTCCTGCCCCATCAGCAGCAGGCCGGCGCCCTGGCGGGACACGGTCTGATGGAGCTGGCCGGGCGGGAGGATCGGGCGGAACTGTCCGTGTTGGAGGGCGGGCCGTACGGTGGGCGGCCTGCCTGACCCCGCACGGGTACGACCCCCTCACCTACGGACGACTCCGCTCCCGCGCCGAACCGGCCCCCGCCGAGCCCACTGCGCGACGGCCGGTGGAACTCATCCCGTCGCAAATGGCAGCCCTGCGCGCGTTCACCCACCTCGCCGACCGGCTCCGGATCTCGCCCGCCGAAGGGCTTGCCGAGCAGGTCCGTACGGCGTCGTGCGATCACGGGATCAAACGGTGGCAGCTGCATCTGACCGAGGAACAGATCGCTTCGGTGGCCTACGGGTTCTGGCTGCACCGGATGACCGGTTCCGCCGCGGAGGCCAACCGCTTCTTCCGTGAGTACGGCGCCGCCTACACTCCGTCTCCGGCCGAGGGCGCCCCGCCATCGCGCGCCGGCGCCACGATGGCGGCACTCGGGTCGGCTGCCCTGCCCCGGCCCGGGGGAACCTAGCGGGCTCGCCGCCCTTCAGGCCGTCTGGCACCTGCCCGACCACGACGTCGCCATGCTGGTACGGAAGCTGGCGTGCACCACTTATCCGACTGCACACGGGTCTCTTTCCCAGGGGATGGCCTGTACCGTCAGCCGGCGTCCGTCAGTCCGTATACATCGCGGCGCTCGACGGCCAGGACCGCTTCATGCTGTAGGCGATGACGGGGCCCGTCGCGTGTCCGGAGTGACATGGTCACAAGCAGGGGGAGCGTCCTGTCTGCATAGATCGTGATCTTGCTTGTGTGCAGGAATTGGTATGGATATTTGTCCTAGAAATGGACCACTAGTCGGCACCACTGTGTGCATACCGTTGGCCGCATGAGTAGGAACGAAGCACGTGAAATCGTGTGGCGCTCTTCGAGCACACGCACCGCCCGGACTGGCCTCGGGCCGTGATCACCCGGACCCGACACCGTGATTGGTCCTGCTGTGGCACTGTCCGTTACGACGCTGGTGACGCAGTAGGGCTTGATCGCGCACTTCGGTCGCGCCGCATTCGCCGGGCAGACCGCCGGTCTGCGGATCGGTCCGGCGCCTTTGGTTCTGGGATTCCGGGGCCTGGCCGCACCGCCTTCTCGGCAGTCGCCGACCGGCGCGTGAGGTACGAGGGAGAGCAGGAAATCCACCGTGCGCCGTCCTGTTGCTGTCGGTGTCAGCCGATGGCCATCGGCTTCGACCAGGCCCGGCAGGGGCCCCGGCGGAGCACGCGTGACGGGCCGAGACTCCCGCTGGTGGCAGGGGCATGACGCGCCCGGTAGCTCGATCGCTCCTGCACTGAACCCGTCCATCCATCGAACAACCGAGCAGTGGGGGGACCGCATCGCCGAGGGGGGAGATAGAAGGGAAGAGCCATGGACAGTCCCGCGAAGACAGCAGCCGCCGAGGTGTCGTCGGCCACCGAGGCAGTCTTCCCAGCGGTAGCTCTCCTCGACGCGCGAGGGACCGTGGTCGGGTGGTCGCAAACCGCTCAGCGGCTTGTCGGCTACTCGGCCGCGGAGGTGGTGGGGCGCTCGGCCGATGTCCTGTTCGTCGCTGTAGACGACCGGGCAAAGGCTTCCCAGGTCGCACAGGAGAGCGTCCTTCGGGGAGGCTGGTCCAACCTGGTGCAGGTGCGCCACCGTAACGGCCACAGCATCGAGGTGCGCCTGTGCGTGTCATCGCTGTCCGGCCAGGACGGCCGGGGCTGGTGGGTGGTCTGCGCGACCGACAAGGCGCTGGTTCCCACGTGGCCGGCCAAGGCCACAGAAGCTGAGCCGCTCCTCGCCAGGCTGCCGAACTGTCCGCCGATCGGTGTCGTCGTACGGGACACGCACCTGCGCTGCATCCAGGTCAACGACACCCAGGGCTCCAAGGACGGCATCCCTATCCGCAAGCGGCTGGGCCGCACGCTGACGGAGGCAACGCCCGGGAGGGAGGCCGAAACGCTGGAAGCGGTGATGCACCAGGTACTGGTGAGCGGCGACCCGGCGATCAACGTGGACTACCGCGCCTTCCTGCCAGCGAACGAACGGCACTGCCGCACGTTGACGGCGTCCTTCTTCCGCCTCGACGACGCGCGGGGGTGCGCCCTGGGCGTGTGCGTGGTGAGCGTGGACGCCTCCGACAGCCGACGGGCACGAGAGCGCCTGACCATCCTCGGCACGGTCAGCAGGCGCATCGGCACCACCCTGGACGTCATGCAGACCGCGCAGGAACTGGCCGACCTGGCCGTGCCGCTCCTCGCGGACTACGTCACCGTCGACCTCGCGGAGTCCGTCCCCCTCGGCGAGGAACCGCTGGCCCATCTCGGCCCGCAGGACGGGCGCATCCCCGTCTTCCGCCGCGCGGGCCTGGCCTCGATCCACCCGGGAACACCGGAGTCCCTGTTCGCTCGCGGAGAGCCCGTCTTCGTCCCGCCCACCTCGCCGTTCACCGGGGTCCTGCACTCCGGGAGATCCCACTTCGAGCCGGTGCTCGACGCATCCCCCGACACGTGGCTCGACCACCACGACCCCGCGCGGGCGAAGAAGATCCGCGAGAACGCCATGCACTCGCTGATGGTCGTCCCGATCCAAGCCCGCGGCGTAGTGCTCGGCGTCGAGGTCTTCGCACGGACAGAAGACCCCAGACCCTTCGAGGAGGACGACCTGCTCCTGGCCGAGGAACTCGTCAACTGGGCAGCGCTCGCCCTGGACAACGCCCGCCAGTACGCCCGCGAACGCTCCGCGGCACTCGCCCTGCAGCGCCTGCTGCACCCCCATCGGCCCACGGGCGGCTCCGCCGCTGATGTGGCCTGGCGCTACCTGCCAGCTGACAGCCACCACGGCATCGGGGGCGACTGGTTCGATGTGATCCCGCTGTCCGGCGCTCGCGTCGCCCTGGTCGTCGGCGACGTGGTCGGACACGGCATCAACGCGGCGGCGAAGATGGGCCAGCTCCGCACGGCCCTGCACACCCTCGCGGACACGGACATGCCTCCCGACGAAGTACTGTCCCGGCTCGACGAGCAGGTCATCCGCTTCGCGGAAGCGGAAGATCCCTGTCACCCGGACACCACGATGATGGCCGCCACGTGCCTGTATGCCGTCTACGACCCGGTCACCCGCACCTGCACCATGGCGCGGGCCGGCCATCCCCCGCCCGCGGTCATCGCCCCCTGCGGCCAGGTCACCTTCCCCGACCTCCCCGCCGGAGCGCCGCTGGGCCTCGGGCTGGTTCCCTTCGAGTCCACGACCGTGGAACTCGCCGAAGGCAGCGTGCTCGCCCTCTACACCGACGGTCTCATCGAGGCCCGCCACCAGGACATCACCGATGGCATGAACCGTCTGCGCGCGGCCCTCTCACGGCCCGGCCTCACCCTGGACGATCTGTGCTCCTCGACCGTGGACACACTGCGGGTCAAGCCGCCGGGCGACGACGTCACTCTGCTCCTGGCACGGACGTGCTCGCCGAGCACCGACAAGGTTGCCTCCTGGCAGTTCCCCAGCGCCCCCGCGGTCGCGAGCCGCGCCCGCATGCTCGCCGCCCGACAGCTGACCCAGTGGGGACTGGAACACCTGGCCGAGTCCACAGAGCTGATCATCAGTGAACTGTTCACCAACGCCCTCATCCACGGCAACGGCGACTGCAGCAGCGAGTGCAGGAGCGACCGCACGATCGGCCTCCGGCTCATCCGCCACGAGATGCTGACACTCGAAGTCTCCGACGCCAGCCACAGCCACCCGCTGGTACGGCACGCCCGGTCCACCGATGAACACGGTCGCGGCCTCTTCCTCGTCGCTCAGCTATCCCGCCGATGGGGAACCCGCCACATCCCGGACGGCAAAATCATCTGGGCTGATCAGCAACTGCCGGCCGCTGCGTGAAACCACGTGCCCGCTCAACAAGGCCGGAACAGCAAGAACGGCCGCCGCGGCCAGACGCATGCAGCAGTCACCCCGGCGCCCTGTGCCCTGACGCAGCCGGAGTGCGTACCAGCGGCGCCCCTTCATCAACGCGCGCCCCGAACCTGGGAGAACACTGATGAGCAGACCGCCTTCGCCGGCGCCCAAGGCACCGAGGGGAGAACGGGGCTACCGATGGGTGACCCTGTGGGCCGCGACAATCGCGGCGGTTCCGGTAGCCGACTGGTTCCTCCCGCCAAACATCCACCTCGCCCAGTTGCTGGTCCTCCCGCTCGCACTCGCCGCCGCCCTGGCCGACACCCGCCGAACTGCCGTCACCGCTCTGCTGGCCCTGGCCGCACTGATCGCCGCGGGAGCCGAGAGACGCACGCTGACGACCGAGAACGTACTCGTGCAGATGCTGGCCCTGGTGCTGCTCTCGACACTGCTCCTGATCGCCACCCGCCTGCGCGAACGCCACCAGCGCCAGCTGGCCATCGTGAGCCAGGTCTCGGAAGCCACACAATCCGTGCTCCTGCGGCCACTGCCACGACGCGCAGGAGCTGTGTCCCTGGCATCGACGTACGTGGCCGTGGGGACCGGAGCCCGTATTGGCGGAGACCTCTACGCACTGGTCCGCGCGCCTGGCGCCACCCGGCTGATCATCGGGGACGCGCGCGGCAAGGGGCTCGGAGCCATCAGCGACATCGACACCGTCCTCGGCGCCTTCCGCTTCAACGCCTACCGTCACTCCACACTGTCCGGGCTCGCTTCCGCCCTGGAGTCCGACGTGTGCTGGGACCTGCGCCAGTCTCACCGCGGGGATCCAGACGACTGGCCCGGTGAACGCTTCGTCACGGCGGCCGTGCTCGAGATCCCGGACGACCAGTCCTGCGCCCGCCTGATCAGCTTCGGCCACCTGCCGCCGCTCCTCCTGCACGGCAGGCACGTCACACCGCTGGAAGTCAGCGTCCCCGCGCCCCCGCTGGGTCTGGGCGCACTGGCGGAGAGCGAGTACGCCCCATTGACCTTCCGTTTCGCCCAGGGCGACCGACTGGTGCTGTACACGGACGGTGTCACCGAGGCCCGCGACCGAACGGGCAGCTTCTACCCCCTCACGGAGCGGGTGACGACTTGGGCCGATCAGCGACCCGATGCCCTCGTGCGCAGGATCGGCGCCGACCTCAGCGCGTACACGGGCGGGTCACTGGCCGACGACATGGCCCTGATCGTGCTCCAGCACGAGGGCGAGCACGCCCGGGCCCGCATCTCCGAAGACCGCTGGGACGCATGACGAAGGCGCGATTGATCGAGGAGAGGCAGGCGTGGGCGCTGGCGCTGGGCGCACGCTCAGCGCCCACGCCTGCTGGTGCCTGCCGGTCGAGCGAGGCGCACGGACGCGGGGTGCGCGCCTCGGTCACGATCACGTCGGATGGACGCGTCGAGTGGAGATGAAAGCAAGCTCGATGGCAACGCGCAGCTAGTAGGACTCCGTTACGTCTGCCTGTCGGTCCTGTCTGAGGGAACGCGGAAGGTGTGGATGCACATGAAGTGAACCGTGCTCGGGCGAAGTTAGCGCTGTTCGTCGCTGATGTGTTCGCCTCGGTGCCGCGCAAGGATCAGCGGGCCAAGGGCGACTGCTATCTGCGGGGGCTGATGCTGGACGGGCGGCGCAAGTCGATCCAGCCGATGGCGGAGCGGCTGCCGGACGGCAACGAGCAGAACCTGCAGCAGTTCGTGAACCAGTCGACCTGGGATCCGGTGCCGGTGAGACGGCGGCTCGCGCAGCGGATGGTGCCCCAGGTCGGCCCGGATGCCTGGGCGGTGGACGATGTGTCGTTTCCCAAGGACGGCCGGATGTCGGTGGCGGTCGCCCACCAGTACTGCGGAGCCTTGGGTAAGCAGGCCAACTGCCAGGTCGCGGTGAGCGTGCACGCGGTCTCCGACACCGCGTCCTGTCCCCTGCAGTGGCGGCTGTTCGTGCCCCAGGAGTGGGCGGACGATCCGGTTCGTCGGCGCAAGACCCAGATCCCCGACGAGATCGGGCACCGGGAGAAGTGGCGCCTGGCCCTGGACACCCTCGACGAGCTGGCCGGATGGGGTCTGGTGCCGCCGGTGCTGGTGGCCGACGCCGGCTACGGACAGAACGCCGACTTCCGCGACGGACTGGAACGTCGCGGCATCGACTACGTGGTGGCGATCCGCTCGGATGTGACCGTCCACCCGCATGATGCGCTGCCCACGGCCCCTGCCTGGTCCGGCAACGGCCGCAAACCCCAGCCCCGCTACCGCGACAGGCCGACCCCGGTGGCCGCACTCGCGGCCGGCCACGGGCGGCAGGCGTTCAACGAGGTGACCTGGCGGGAAGGCTCCCGCGGACCGATGCGCTCGCACTTCCTGGCACTGCGGGTGCGGCCGGCCGGTATCAAATCCCGCCGCCTGGCCCAGGCCGCCGCCACCGACCCAGGCAGCTGGGACGGTGTCCTGCCCGAGGTCACGCTGCTGATCGAATGGCCCGCCGGGGCCGAGGAACCCACCGACTACTGGCTGTCCAACCTGGCCGCCGACACCCCGGTCGCCGAGCTGGTCCGCCTGGCGAAGATCCGCTGGCGCATCGAGCACGACTACCGCGAACTCAAACACGGCCTCGGCCTGGACCACTTCGAGGGACGTTCCTGGACCGGCTGGCACCACCACGTCACCCTGGTCACCGCCGCCCACGCGTTCCTCACCGAACAGCGCCTGGCCCCAAAAGCCGATACAGCGGACTCACCCTCTACCAGACCCTCGACGCCCTCCAAGACCTGCTGAACTGCTGGACCGGCACCTGCACCACCTGCCACCGCCCCCTGCCCACAACATCCACCACCAGCCAAAACCTCAGAGCCAGAGCAACCTAACGGAGTCCTACTAGTGCGTTGTCCACGAACGTTTGCCGGGGTTGTTTAGGCGGCTTGAGGCCGTGGCCGTCCCCAGCGTTGCTGGCGTTCGCTGCGGACCTTGGC